>CBFGQN010000132.1:0-8510 GCA_965650895.1 uncultured Ignavibacteria bacterium
AGACTATGGACACATTGCCTGTCGTCGATACCGGCATGACACCGGAAGAGATCGAAAGGCAACGAAGCGACTCGATAAAAAAAGAGCAACAGCGGATCCGGGATTCCATTGCAAAGGCAACGCAGGATTCCATCAAGGCGGCACAGGAAGCGGCAAAGAACAACGCTTCGAACACGGCTCAGAGCGGAGACGTCAAGGGAGTCACGACCACGCAGGCAAAGAAGATTCTGGACCAGAAGGGGGCCGTCTTCATCGATGCCCGCAGAAGCGATCAGTTCGCCAAGGGGCATATTCCCGGTGCGCTCAACATCTTCGCCTATGAGTTCCCGGATCATATCGGCGACGTCGCCCCGATCCCGAAGAACAAACTCATCGTTGTCTACTGCGATGGCGGCGAGTGCGAACTGAGTCACGATCTGGCCGGAGATCTGAAGACGTTCGGTTTCACCAACGTTGTGATCTATACCGGCGGCTGGGAAGAATGGAGCAAAACCGATTACCCTAAAGCAACAGGAGAGTAAGCCATGACGGAGACCTCAACAACACACTATTCATCGGGTTCATCGATGACTTCCGGATCCGGACTGAACGAACATCATCCCGCAATGCAATGGCTTTCGCTGGCCGTCAGGGTAGTGCTGGGAGTCATCTTTCTGGTCTCGGGGGCCGAGAAGCTGACCACCCTCGACACATTTGCCCACGCCATCGCCAACTATGAAATCATCCCCTACTCCCTGGCGAACATCTTTGCCCTGCTGGTCGTCTGGACCGAGATCGCCATCGCCGTGCTGCTGCTGGCCGGTGCGGCGGTCCGCGGAACCGGACTGGTCACCGGAGCGCTTCTGGTGATGTTCCTGATCGCCATTCTCTCGGCGATGGCGCGCGGACTGGAGATCGATTGCGGCTGCTTCGATCCGGGCGCGGGGGTGGAACCGGAGAAGGTGGGCTGGCCGAAAGTCTTCGAGGACCTGGCACTTCTGGCCGGAGCCGTCTATCTGATCTACTTCCCGAAATCCCCTCTGACGATCGACCGGTTGTTGCGACGTCAGGGGCAGGAGGGAGAAGTCGGATAAGCAAGAGAGTCACATATCCTGAATCTCCACTGCAAAGGAAAGGACCATGATCACCACCGACACAGTACAGAAGACCCTGAGCGACTACGAACAGCTTCCCGAAGGAAGTTCGTATGAATTGATTGCCGGCGGACTGATACAGGAGCCTGCACCGGTCCCTTACCATCAGTTGATCGCGCTGGAGCTGAGCTTTGCTATCCTGACGTATATCAAGAGACGGAACAATAATCCCGGACGACTCTATATTGCTCCGGTCGATGTCGTCCTGTCCGGGTATGATGTCGTTCAGCCCGACCTGGTGTTCATTGCTTCCGGTTCCGTTGCCGTCGTCGGCAGCAAACGGATTGAAGGTCCCCCTGATCTGGTTGTGGAAATCCTCTCCCCGTCCAACGCTTCAACCGATCTCTGGGACAAACGGCTTCTCTACGAACGGACCGGCGTCCGGGAGTACTGGATCGTCGATCCGGAGCGCCGCCGGGTAGAGGCATACGAAAACAGGGAGGGGACGTTCGTCCGATTCTCGGCTGCCGAAGGGAGAGGGAAAGTTTTCTCGAACGTCCTGAACGGATTTGAACTGGAGATTACGGAAGTATTCTGAACTTCTCCATTCCCTTTGGAACAAGGTTCAAAAACAAAAAAGCCGCCACGTGAAGAACGTGACGGCTTTTCTTTTTACCTGAATCTCGATGAATCTCGATTCGCTTACTCGGCGGAAACGCGCTCGACGGCGGTCAGCTCCATTTCGAAGCCGCTGACAACCTGAGGGAATGTACCGACTGCCAGGATCGTCTTCGAATCCATCTCCTGCCGCAGAATGCCGTCGGTAATATCGACATCATAATGAATCATGACCGAGTCATTGATGATGTTCGAATTGGCCGGCAGATCAATCAGCGGCGGAACGCTGATCGGATCGATATTGGTAGCGTTGACGCTGACCCAGTTGTCCGTTGCATAGGCGGCAGTATAGGTTTTCGTCGGAGCCGTTACCTCGGCCTTGCCGAGATGCTTGGCGGTAAAGCCCAGCTTGAGCTTGGCATCGAACGTCAGAGATGCCACCGTAACGTCTTCCAGCGTCTGGTTGATAATGTTTGCATTCGCTTGCAACGTCCGTGCCCCTGCATCCTTTGTACTGTTGACCTTCACCCACGTATCCGGAAGGACGCCGATGTAGGCGGCCAGATCGATCTCTCCACTGAAGCGCTCCAGAACCGTCTGGAACAGATTGTACTGCGAGAGCTCTCCCTGATCGATTGCAAAGTAAAGCTTGGAGCGACCGGTCTCGGTGGTACCGTCTGCCTCGTAGCGGACCTCCTGAAACTCTACTACCCCATTCTCCCCGAGCGTATCGAGATTGCTGCGGAGCACGGTCCAGACGACAACTTCCTTCGAGCTTTCCACTCTGGCGTTGTTCTCGTCACGCTCGTAGTAGTTATAGGTGAACTCGTCCCCCGAGGTAAACTTCAGAACCGGATTGACCGATACGGTCGGTCCGTCATCGCCGCATCCGACCATACCGATGGCGACGATAACCGGGACAAGAAGTGCGAGTGTTTTTCGAATCATAGCATTCTCCTGAAAAATATGTACTGGCTGTATCAGCGACATTATCGAGTGTCCGAAAGACCATGCGTGACACGTGGAAGGGGCCAACATAACAGGTATCCCTCTTCAAGGTTCAATCCGGGTCCCCGGGCAATCGGACGTTCGAACAAAGAAAAACGCCGCCCGTCATTGTGTGACCAGTGGCGACGTTCAGAACAACCTTGCCGCAAAAACTTGGTTACGCTTGTGATGCTCAGGCATCGGCCGGATAGACGCTGATCTGCTTGCGATCGCGTCCCTTCCGCTCGAAAGTCACCACGCCGTCCACCAGTGCAAAGAGCGTATCGTCCTTGCCGATGCCGACATTGTTTCCGGGGAAGTACCGCGTGCCCCGCTGGCGGACGAGGATATTCCCCGCCAGCACCTGCTGGCCGCCGAAACGCTTTACACCGAGATACTGCGGATTGGAGTCGCGACCGTTCTTGGTCGAGCCTCCACCTTTTTTATGAGCCATAGTTTTCTCCTGCTCTGTCTATCTTGAATACTTCTGTTCTTCGCTGCTCAACAGGTCGTCACGACCGGATTCAGGCCGAAACTCCGGTCACGCGGATTTTCGTGTATTCCTGACGATGCCCGTTCATCTTGCGGAAACCTTTGCGACGCTTCTTATGGAAAACGATAATTTTCCCGTCGCGTCCGTGCTCCAGCACCGTCGCGGTCACCTTTCCCCCGTTGACGCCGATCCCGTCACCGTCGATCGTCATCAGGACGTTGTCGAACTCCACGGTCGATTCCGGCTCGGCCGAAAGACGTGGGACAACGAGCTCGTCATTTTCGGCCACCTGGAACTGCGACCCGGCGATGTTAACCACTGCTTGCATAATTTCTACAGAGAATCAATGAATTTGAGTCGATTTACTCACAAAGAGGGATAAAGATACGGCGCATTCCTCTGTGATCCAATAACCGGAATCGCACAAGGTTGTAACGGGAACCGGTTGGGCGAAACCGCCATTCAACAACGTATCAACGCATCCACATTCATGCATATCACAGTTATCGGCTCCGGATTCGGCGGTCTGGCAGCGGCGGTCCGCCTTCAGACGCAGGGACATAACGTTGTATTGGTTGAGAAAAGGGACCGGCCCGGAGGACGGGCCTATGTCTACCGCGATCAGGGGTTTGTCTTCGACGGCGGCCCGACCGTCATCACCGCCCCCTGGCTGATCGAGGAGCTGTTTGCGAACGCCGGACGGAATCCGCAGGAATATGTGGAGATGCTCCCGGTCGATCCCTTCTATCAGATTTGCTTCGAGGACGGGTCGACGTTCCGGTACAACGACGACCGGGAGGGAATGATCCGGGAGATCAGGAAGTTCAATCCGGAAGATGTCGACGGCTACCTGAAATTTCTCCGGAAGGCGAAAGATGTCTTCCGAACCGGCTTCGATCTGATCGATGTCCCCTTCACCACGCTCGGCTCGATGATCAAAGTCCTCCCCGATCTCGTCCGTCTCCGGGCCGACCGCTCGGTCTACGACGTCGTCAAACGTTATATCAAAGACGAACGCCTCCGGCGTGTCTTCAGCTTTCATCCTCTTCTGGTGGGAGGGAATCCGTTTCAGACCACGTCCATCTACACGCTGATTCTTTACCTGGAACGGGAGTGGGGAGTCTGGTTTGCAAGAGGAGGAACCGGAGCCGTGGTTCAGGGACTCATCAGGCTTTTTGAAGAACTGGGAGGAGAAGTCCGGCTGAACGCTGAGGTGGAAGAGATCGAGGTAAACGGGTCGACCGGCAAGACCAACGGCGTCAGGTTGAAGAATGGTGAGAGAATCGCGGCGGATGCCGTCGTCAGCAACGGCGACGTCGCCTTCACCTATCGCTACCTTCTTCCCGAACGTTTTCGCCGCAAGTATACCAACGTCCGGCTCGACCGGATGAAGTACTCGATGTCTCTCTATGTGCTCTACTTCGGAACAGACAGGAAGTACGAGGAGATCGAGCATCACACAATCATTCTGGGAAAGGGATACCGGACACTCCTCAACGACATCTTCAACAAGCACCATCTGTCGGACGATTTTTCCCTTTACCTTCACCGGCCGACAAAGACCGATCCGACGCTTGCCCCCGAAGGATGCGACGCCTTCTACGTTCTCTCTCCCGT
The DNA here is from genome assembly GCA_965650895.1 of uncultured Ignavibacteria bacterium. Lineage (GTDB taxonomy): Bacteria > Bacteroidota > Ignavibacteria > OLB7 > OLB7 > JAGWAZ01. The sequence goes on from CBFGQN010000132.1 coordinate 4,789, forward strand.
CCCCCATCTCGATTCGGGGGACGACTGGAACAAGACAGCCCCCCGCTATCGCGACATGATCGTCCGGTATCTGGAAGAACGCTATATGCCGGATCTGAGCAAGCACATCGTTGTGGAGCGCCACATCGATCCGCTCCACTTCCTCCAGACACTCAACAGCTACAAGGGGAGCGCCTTCTCGATCGCCCCCACCCTCACACAATCGGCCTGGTTCCGCCCGCACAACCGATCCGAAGAGATACCCAACCTCTACTTCGTCGGGGCCGGAACCCATCCCGGAGCCGGATTGCCCGGAGTGATCTCCTCGGCGAAGATCGTTGCGGATATGATCGGAAGATCAATGTAAGATGAAGAATGATCCGTCACGGCGGATCATTCTTCATTTTGAATTTCCTCCAAGCAGTCGCATCTGCACCAGCGAAACGGTCAGGATCAGGATGAAGGTGACGTAGGCGATTGCCGAGGCATAGCCCATCAGATCGGAACGGTCGAATGCGTTGCGGTAGACCTCGTAGACGAGCGTCGTCGTGGCATTCAGCGGTCCCCCTTTGGTCATCACGTAGACTTCGGTAAAGACCTGAAAGGAACGGATGGTATTCAGGACGATGACGAACAGGAGCATGGGGCGGAGCCCCGGCAGGGTGATCCGGAAGAACTGCTGCCGTCGCGAGGCGCCGTCGATCTCCGCAGCCTCGTACAGCTCCGACGGAATCGTCTGCAGGGCAGCCAGGAAGAGGACCGTGTAATAGCCGGTGGCGATCCAGACATCCATTGCCATGATTGCCGCCAGTGCCGTACCGGTGTTCAGGAGCCATCCATCCTTCGGGTAAGGAAGGTTCAACAGGTTCAGAATGCTGTTGATGTAGCCGTCCTGAGCGTAGAGATTGGTGAAGATCAGCGAGAGGACCACCAATGCGGTAACCGAAGGGATAAAGAATGCGGAACGATAGAATCCTTTCAGCACAATGTTCCGATTCAGCATCACCGCCAGAAGAACGGCAAAGATCGTGGTGAACGGAATCGTCCCCACAACGAATATCGAAGTGTTCGCCAGAGCTTTCCAGAAGACCGGATCACCAACCAGTCGCTCGTAGTTTGCCGCGCCGATCCAGGTCACCTGTCCGGAAAGGGTCCGATATTCGGTAAAGCTCATGTAGAGCGAGTAGAGAAGCGGATATCCCCAGAACATCAGCAGGGTCAGAATCCACGGAGCCAGAAGCAACCAGGTGACGGCTCTCTTCTCGAGATGAAACGTTTCTTTTTCCTTCGGCTTTCTTCCGTTCCTTTCCGCCCGGCGCAACCTGCCGGACAGACTCCCGGTCTGTGGAGTCCGCTCTTGTTGTGTCATCAGTCTTTAATCAGGAAAAAATCCACGTTGCAACAGACTTGTTCGTCAGGGAGCAGGTCTTATCGAGCACGAAAAATGTGGCCGGGAACCGATGAATTCGGAATCATATCATCCCGGCCAATGTCTAACGCAATTCGTTCAGTATCCCACTTCGGCCCGTCGCTGCCCCTTCTTACTGCGGGGCAGAATCACCGGCATGTCGAGAAATCATACGAACCGGAAAAGAATATCTATGGAATCTTCGACCGAAAGTCGAACAAAACATCGTGCCGTCCGATGGATCGCCGTCGGCGTTTTGCTGATCGTTGTCGTCGTGCTTGCCCTCCCCAAGATCGATCTTGCCGGAGACGAAGATAGCGGTTCCGGAAATAATGCTCCCCCCGGAAGAGGAAAAGGAGGGGGAGCCCCTGCCCGTGTCGTCGCCTACGTGGTGCAGACCGGAAAGACCAGCACGCCGATCACCCTGGCCGGAACGCTCCTGCCGAACGAACAGACCGGAATTACCAGCGAGGTATCCGGAAAGATCACCCACATCAACTTCAACGAAGGTCAGCACGTGTCGCAGGGAGCGGTACTGGCAAAGCTGAACGACGCGGAGTTGCAGGCATCACTCAGCAAAGCCGAAAGTCGTCTGAAGCTGGCCGAACTGAACGAAAAGAGGAAGTCCGCTCTTCTGGAGCGAAACGGGGTAAGCCCGGCGGAGTACGAAGTGGCCGTCAACGAGCTGGAGGTAGCCCGGGCTGATATCGCTCTGCTGAAAGCCCAGATAGAGAAGACGGTGATCCGCGCCCCCTTCTCCGGTCGCGTCGGTCTGCGTCAGGTCAGCGTGGGGGCCTACGTCACCCCGTCGACGACGCTGACGACGATCTACGATCTGGATCCGCTCAAACTGGAATTTTCGATTCCGGAATCCTACGCTCTTCGGGTAACGCCCGGCACGGTCTTTCACTACACCGTCGACGGAGTTTCGGGACGCCGCACCGCCCGGGTCTATGCCGTTGAGGCCGGCGTCGATCCTTCCACACGAACACGACGGGTCCGCGCAACCAGCCCGAACGGAAACCGGGACATTCTTCCCGGTCAGTTCGCCGCCGTCGAAATGCCGACCGGTACGTCGAGATCTCTTCCGATTATTCCGACACAGGGTTTGATCCCGACGATGGAGGGTCAGCAGGTGATGGTGATCCGCGAAGGGAAGGCAACGCCGCAGCCGGTCACGACAGGATCACGCTCGGAATCCTTCATCGAGGTCTCCGAAGGACTGGAATCGGGAGATACGATCATCATCGAAGGACTCCAGACGGTGCGGCCGGGAAGTCCGGTCCTGCCGGTGATTTCCACCGCTTACACATCCGGCGACGGCGGATGATCTCCACACTACCGTCTGATTGCCGACACGGAACACTCATACAAACGCTTGATTCATGAGTCTCTCATCACTGAGTATACGACGCCCCGTACTTGCAACGGTGCTGTCGCTCGTCATCATTCTTTTCGGCGTGATCGGCTTCACCCGTCTCGGAGTCCGCGAATATCCGTCGGTCGATCCGCCGGTCATCACCGTCTCGACAAGCTATCCGGGGGCAAATGCCGACATCATCGAATCGCAGATCACCGAACCGATCGAGGAATCGGTCAACGGCATCGCCGGTATCCGGACGATCACCTCGGTCAGTCGCGAGAGCCGCAGCACGATCACCATCGAGTTCACACTTGATATTGATCTGGAGACGGCCGCAAACGATGTGCGCGACCGTGTCTCCCGCGCCCAGCGGAATCTTCCCCCGGACGTCGATAATCCCATCGTTTCAAAATCGGACGCCGACGCCGGACCGATCGTCTTCCTGAACGTCGCCGGCGATTCGCGCGATCCGCTGGAACTGACCGAGATCGGGATCAATCTTTTCAAAGAACGTCTCCAGACGATTCCGGGCGTCAGCAGCGTGGCGATCTGGGGAGAGAAACGCTACTCGATGCGGATCAGTCTGGACCCGGCCCGACTGACCGCTCTCGGATTGTCGCTGACCGATGTGGCAACCGCCCTGAACCGGGAGAACGTGGAGCTTCCGACCGGACGGATCGAAGGGAAGAATACCGAGCTTTCGGTCAGGACCGTCGGTCGCCTCTCGACGCCGGAGGAGTTCAATAATCTGATCATCAGCGAACGGAACGGCGCGATCGTCCGTCTGCGCGATATCGGGGAGGCCCGGTACGGACCGGAAAACGAGCGGACGGTACTGAAGCGTGACGGGAAACCGATGATCGGCGTGGTGCTGATCCCGCAACCGGGTGCGAACAACATCGCCATCGTCGACGAATTCTATGAACGGCTGGAGGAGATCAAGAAAGATCTGCCGGAGGATATCCAGCTCGG
>CBFGQN010000133.1:0-8408 GCA_965650895.1 uncultured Ignavibacteria bacterium
GATCAGATAGTCCACCACCGACTGGGCACGACGCTGGGAAAGATCCTTGTTATAGGTGGCCGATGCGGTGCTGTCGGTGTGACCGGAGATCTCGATCTTCGAATTCGGGAACCTCTCCAGCAGCTTTGCAAACCGATCCAGCTCCGCCTTCGATTCCTCCTTCAGCGTCGCCTTGTTGACGTCGAAGAAGATGTTGTTCAGGCGAATCGACGCCCCTTCCTCGGCGATCTGCTCGATCGGCGTCAGCACGATATTTACTTCAATGTCGACGCCGCTCTCGGTCTCCCTGAGATCGATGTTCCGCGCGACCGGATAGTAGCCCTCTTTATCGGCATAGTACCCGTAGTTCTTCCCCAGCGGGAGCGTGATGAAGAACTCGCCGGTCTCCAGATCGGAGTTCAACTCTCCCACCACTTTTCCGGTGGAAAGATCCTCCCACTTGATCTGGGCCTGCAACGGATCTCCCTTGTCGCTGGTGACCGTGCCGCGGATCGTGGCAACCTGCAGCGGACGAAGGGCCTGGGGAAGTTCGTGCGCGTAGATATCACTCATACCATGACTGCCGGGGAGATTTTCGGCGGCAAAATAGGCGGTGGTTCCGGCAGTATTCACCCGGTATCCCCAGTCCGACCCGACGCCGTTGATCGCCCTCCCCAGATTTACCGGCTCGCTCCACTCGGTCCAGGAATCTTCCCGAAGTCGCTTCGAGACGAAAATATCCAGCTTGCCGAGTCCCGGATGTCCGCTCGAACAGAAGTAGAGCGTCCGTCCGTCCGGATGCAGAAACGGACTCCGTTCGGCCCAGGGAGTGTTAATCGAGGAGCCGAGATTGATCGGTCGGCTCCACCCGGTATCGGTCTTCAGGCTGACCCAGATATCGACGTTCCCCCACCGTTCTCCCCGGAAGAGAATATCCTTCTTCTGGTAGGGACCCACTCCTCCGGGACGATCGCTTGCGAAGAGCATCGCCTTGCCGTCGCTTGTCAGGAATCCGTCGCAGTCCCAGTATTCGGAATTCAGTGGAGCGGGGAAGGGCGTCAGGGAACTGAAGCCTCCTTTCCCTTTGTCGGCGTAGTAGAGATCGCCGTTTCCCATACCGTCCTGTCGTGAGGCAAACAGGACCAGTCGGCTGCCGTCGGCGGCGACCGACGTGCCGAACTCGTGGTTGCCGGTGTTGATCTGTCCCGGAATAGCCTGCGCTCTCTTCCACTCACCGTTTTCCCGTGTCGAGACGAAGATATCCTCTCCCCCCTGCCCTCCCATCCGGTTCATGCCGGTGAAATAGAGCGAGCGGTCGTCGGTTGAGGTCAGCGGCATGAATTCGCCGGCCCGGGTGTTGATGCCGGGACCGAGATTGGTGATCTTCGAGGAGTCTTCCGCCTTCAGGATCGCGATGATCCTGTCGAACCGCGCAGTCATGCCGGGGAAGTAGGAACGGTAGCGATTATAGGTCTCGGCCGCCTGGTCCCACTGCCGACTGGCCACATAATAGCCGGCCATCCGCTGCACGGCAACGAAACCGTAGTCGCTTCCGGCGTTGTTCTTGATGAATTCGTCGTACCAGAGACCGGAGGAGAGATCAGCGGTCCGCTCGAGCTGCTGCTCAAGCTTCAAATTGTCGAATGCCATGGTCGGCAAGGTGGAGGAAGGCGCCCAGCTCAGCGAAGTGATGTGATAGCCCTGATTCCAGGCCGAATCGATTCCCCGGGTCGGATAATTGTTCCCGATAAAGAGCTTCTGTTCCCCCCACCCGGTCCCTTTCGACAGAACAACCCGCCACTTTCCTTCGCCCTGCGCAAGACTCGTCACCCGATACCCTTCGTCCTGCGACGAGAGGACTTCATCCATCGGGAACGTATCTCCGGCCACAAACCGCTGCCCTTTGTATCCGGTCCCCTCGGTCACCACCACCACCCAGTGAGTCTCTCCGCTGGCCATCGAGGTAACGCTCCACCCCTCCCGTCCCAGCCTCTCCAATTGGTCCTGCGGAAACGTTTCGGTTACCAGCACCTGCTGCCGTTGCGGCTGCAGGGGACGCGATACGCTCATTACCCATTGGTTGGTACCATATCCCACATCCGTGATGATCCGTCCGTCCTGCAGCACACTCTGCATCTTCACCTCCAGCAGCAGAGCCGACGTCGCTCCGTCCAGAATCTGTCCCCGCGAGGGGAATCCCTGGCTGATGACCGTAATCCACCCGCCGGAGCCGCCGCTGAGGATCGTGCTGATATACTCCTGCGCATACCGTGCGCGAATATCCCCCCACGGAATATCGGTGTGGACGATAACGATCTGGTTCGACAGTCCGGATTCACGCGTCATCACAACGGCGATTTCATCGTTCTGTCCCCTTGCCGAAACCACAGCCGACAACAGAAGGAGCGTGACGATGGCGGATAATCTGTTCGATCTCTTCATAAAGCCTGTTTGAACAAATGGCATATTCTGCGGCAGCATACTCTGTCGTGACATATTTTGTGTCGTGACATATTCCGCATCGCGACATATTCCGCATCGCGACATATTCTGCATCGCGACATATTCTGCACCGCAAAACATTATGCGTTATAACATATTCTGCGTCGCGCCGCAGCACAACTCTGCACGATGGGGGGGACGACCAGTTATTCCTCCTGCAACATCGTGGCTTCTGAAGCCCGCAATTTACGGACATCGACATGATCCTCTCTCAAGAAGTAGAGGTATCCGGTGTGATAATGCATCGCAACCGGTGTGGAAATGAAAGCAAGAGGAATCGGATCTCCCGCAACGCGGTCTGCAATCCGATAGAAGAGAAGAAGGGAATCGGCAAGAACCGCCAGACTGTCTCCTCCGATTGAAAACGCATCACACGCCCCCCCCCTCACCGACGGGATCGTGCGCAACCATGCGCCGAACGGATCATAGACCCTGATCTCTCCCCGGTCGAGAACGTAGACGTTATCGTCATCGTCAAGTTCCAGAGAGACCGGATCGACAAGACGTCCGCCCCCTGCGGAGACGGCGTCGCCGAAGGACCGGACGAAGTCTCCCTGCGGATTGAAGACGACCACGCGACGATTCTCTCCGTCAAGCACCATCATCTCCCCCTGCCGCGAGACGGCAACATCCAGAGGATAGCCGAAACGAACGCGCTCATCCGGATCCTCCCGCGTGTACAACGTGGTCACGTAGTCCAGCCGGCGATCGAATCGCTGGATACGATGATTGTTATAGTCGGCGACGAAGACGTCGGTGCCGCGCCGCGCGTAAACCGCAACCGGACGGTCCAGCTCCTCGTTTCCGAAACCGTAGCCTCCGGTCGCATCCAGCGAATCCCCGCGCGGAGAATATTTCACCACCAGATCGCGCCCGGCATCGACGACGTAGAGATTCCCCTCGATGTCGTGATCCAGGTCGAGCGGCTCCGAAAAGGAACCGAAGAAGAAGAGAAGCGGAAGCAGAAGTTCCATAACAGCGTTGCGACGACCAACGGCGGGCGGACGTGCAAAAAACGTTTGCCTCAGAAATTCCAGGTAAAACTCAACACGGGAGCCACAAACGGAAGAGGGACCAGGGCAACACCGAAATCGGCCGATGCCTTCTCGTTGAAAACCCGCAGACCGACCACCGACGCCGTGTTTTGCGGTCGGGTGACGTCGTTGTTCCAGATCTCACCGAAAAAGGCCATGTCGTCACGACCGAAAAGAGGACCGTCAATGCCGAGAGCGACGCCGAGCGCCCCCTCGTAGCGAAGATTGAACCGGGTGGTGTCGTTGCCGGGACCGTAGAGCGCAACCGGGGCGAACTCATCACCCGACACACGATAGAAGAGCATCGCCGACCAGCGGGCAATCCCCAGCTTGCTGGTGGAGACGGCGTAGAGATGGGCATACGGTTCCCGCAACGTCAGAAACGAATACGTGGCTCCGAGTGCAAAGGAGACCTCTTCGCTTCGTTCGACAGTGAACTTTGCCCCGATGTGATAGAGCTGGGAGGAGAGGGAGAAGGTCGGAACGGTGGTCACACCGGCGGTAATCGTGGCGATGGAGTCCAGACCGACACCCCCGTAGAAAAACCCGAGCGCATAGTTGCTGATGAATCCCCCCGGACCGTTCGGCGAGGCGGTCGGCATCAGGAAATGATGGGGACGCTGCTTGTAGGGTCCGTCGAGCGGAATGAACTTCTCGATCAATCGTTTTGCCACCACCACCCGGTCGAATTCCGTCTGAATCGTCACCGTCGAATCGGTGCTCCCCACAACGTTCCCGCGAAACGAGTCGCCGCTTTTCATCAGAACGATGAATTTCAGATCGTTCCGCTCAGCCCCCTGCCCGTACGACCGGGTGCCGGAACAGAACGTCAGGCCGACCGCCAGAGCGAGCATCGGGAGAAGGGAGCGACGGATAGTATGAATGTGATATAGGGTATTGCTCGGGTACTGCATACGTTTTATTCCCCTGTCATTTCCACCTCTTCGCGGACAACGACCCGCACCAGACCGGGATCGACCTCGCCGAGGAGGATGTTCCCGCCGGGGGAGATCACCATCTGAAACGATCCCTCTTCCTTCGCCCCGCCGACACGAACGGTGTAGTCGCCGTGCAGATCCGGATAGCACAGTTCGCGATTTGCCGGACCGGCCGAGGCCATCAGCGTCGACGGCGTCTGTACGCCCTTCAGTTTGAAAAGGAACTCTCTCTTCTTCGGATCGAACGCTCCGTCCACATCGACTTCATAGCGGAAGGAACGGAATTCCCTGAGAGTTTCGAACCGGAAACAGATCCAGAAACGATCCTCTCCTCTGTTATATCTGGCACCGATCGTCAGCACGAATTCTGCAAGTGTGGGCATAGATCAAACAACCTTTGCTGTAAAAACTTCCGTTCCGCTGTCGCACGTTTCGATTAACGATCATCTTTCCCTGCATCGCCGATCAGCGCCGGCAACTGATCGAACGGGACTTCGGTCTGCTCCTTCGTCTCCATATCCTTCACCTGCGCGGTCCCGGCGGCCAGTTCGTTCGAGCCGACGATGATCGCCCGGCGGGCACCCTTCCGGTTGGCCTCCCGCATCTGCGCCTTCATCGAACGTCCCAGCAGATCGAACTCCACGCTCGCCCCGGTCCGCCGCAGCGCTGCTGCGGTCTCCACCCCCCAGCGACGGGCATCGTCGTCGAGGGCGATGATGTAGGCATCCGGACCGGTCGCTTCCTGGGGTCCGGAACCGGTCGCAAGGATCGAGAGGATCAGCCGGTCGAGTCCGCAGCCGAACCCGATAGCCGGCGCCGGTTTGCCGCCGATCTCCCCGACAAGATTGTCGTAGCGTCCCCCGCCGATCAGCGTGTTCTGCGCTCCGAGATCTCCTCCCACAAACTCGAACACCGTGCGGGTATAGTAATCCAGTCCCCGGACAAGCCGCGGGTCGACCTCGAAGTCGACCCCGAGTGCCGTCAGGAATTCACAGACCTGCCGGAAGTGCTCCCCCGACTCCTCTCCCAGAAAGCCGAGAATGTCCGGCGCCCCGACGGTCGCCTCGACATCCTGTTCCTCCTTCGAATCGAGAACGCGAAGCGGGTTTTCCTCCAGGCGACGCCGACTGGTCTCGCTCAGGCGATCTGCCCTGCCGCGAAGGAACCCGACCAGTCCGTTGCGGAACTCCATCCGCTCCTCCGGCATTCCGAGCGAGTTGATCTTCAGCCGGTAATTGCCGATGCCGAGTTCGCGCAGGAGATCGTTCGCCGCACCGATCACCTCGGCTTCCGCCTCCGGACGCTCCGAACCGATCAACTCGACGCCGAACTGATAGAACTGGCGATACCGTCCGGCCTGCGGCTGTTCGTAGCGAAAGGCCGGACCGATATAATACCACTTGGTGACCGGCTGCTGCTGCGCCACCGAATGCTGCACATAGGCACGGACGGCTCCGGCGGTCATCTCCGGACGGAGCGACAGGGAGACCGGCGGCTCGGAGCGATCGGTAAACGAATACATCTCCTTTCCGACCACATCGGTCCCCTCGCCGATTCCTCGGGTAAAGAGCTCGGTCGCCTCGACGTAGGGGAGCCGAAGCTCACCGAAGCCGTAGCGCCGCATCAGGTCGCGGATCACCCCTTCCATCCAGAGCCACAGACCGGTCTCCTCCGGAAGCAGATCACGAAATCCTTTCAGGGTCTGATAGTTCATATTCCTCTGTTGTAACGGTCCCCCTAAACCATCTCGAAATATCGTTCTTCCTCCTCACGGAAGACCTCGATCACCTGCGCCGAGGATCCGGCGTGAAGCAACTTTTTGCGGAACGATGCGCTGCTCATCAACCGGCGTATCCTGCTCAGCAGTTTCAGGTACGTTCCGACACGACTATCCACACCGACCAGGAGGAAGACAATCCGGACCGGCTGGTCATCGAGCGAGCGGAAGTCGACCGGCTCGCGAAGAATCGCCAGGACGGCCATGATGTCGGCCACCGCATCGGTCTTGGCGTGCGGAATCGCAATCCCGTCCCCGATGCCGGTTGTCGCCCGGCTCTCGCGATCGAATACCGCCTGCCGGATTCGGGCCACGTCGAGAGCTTTCGGAGATTTTCCGAGGAGTGCAACCATTTTTTCCAGGACCTCATCCTTCGTCCCCGCTTCCGGATTGATCGCGACGTTCCGCTCGTTCAGCAACGATGTGATATGCATGGCTTTTGAAAATATATGAGCGCGAAGATACGAAAGAGGGACGGCTCGCGAAGAAACGTTATCTTTGGCGGTCGTAAGTGTATGAGTGTGAGAGTGCGGGAGTACGACTTGCTCCGAATCTTCTTCTTGTGCGCTTCTGCGCAGACGGGTGCTGCGCGAATTGTTTTCTACGTTTCATTGTTTCATTAACCGCTCTGATCGTGCCTCTTATTCGTTCTATTTCCGGTCTGCGGGGATCGCTCGGCAAGGGTCTGATTCCGCACAGTATTGTTCGTCATGTTGCCGCATTCGCCGAGTATACGGGATACCGACCGATCATTATCGGACGGGACGGTCGACCGAGCGGCGGATGGATCGAGCAGGTGGTGCTGGGAACACTCACCGCCTGCGGCGTCCGCACCCTTTCGCTCGGCATGGTCCCGACGCCGACCATACAGATGGCCGTGGAGAAGACCGAGGCCGGAGGGGGCATTTCGATTACGGCCAGCCACAACCCCGAGCAGTGGAACGGACTGAAGTTTCTCAACGACGAAGGAGTATTCCTGGCTCCGGAAGAGTGCGAAAAGTTCTATGCCCTTGCCGACGGCGATCCGAGAAATTTTGCCGACTACAAGGGACAGGGAGAAGTGGTTGATGCCGAAAACCTGGCCCACGCCCATCTCGACGCAGTCATCGCCCTCCCCTTCCTTGACAGGGAAGAGCTTCACCGGCGAGACTTCCGCGTCGTCGTTGATGCGGTCAACGCCTCCGGGTCGTTCATCGTCCCGGAACTCCTCTACGAACTCGGCTGTACGGTCTATCCTCTCTACTGCGAGGGCAACGGAAACTTCCCGCACACGCCGGAGCCGCTCCCGGAAAATCTGACCTCGCTCTGCGAAGTCGTCCGCGAGACCAATGCCGATTTCGGCATCGCAGTCGACCCCGACGCCGACCGGCTGGTGCTGGTCGACGAACGGGGAGAACCGATCGGCGAGGAGTACACCATCACGCTTGCAGCCGATTTCATGCTGGCCTGGGCAAGGAGTCAGGGGAACGACAAGCCGGTTGCGGTCGTCAACCTGTCGACGACCCGGGCGGTAGACGATGTGGCGCAACGGCATGGGGGACGGGTGGTGAGAACCGCAGTCGGAGAGATCAACGTGGTGGAAGGGCTGAGGCGGGAAGATGGCGTGATCGGCGGCGAGGGCTCCGGCGGAGTGATTCTTCCGACGCTCCACTACGGACGGGATTCCCTGGCCGGCATCGGGATCACGCTTGCGGCTCTGCTGAAACACGGAGGGAAGCTCTCGGAACTCCGGGCATCGCTGCCGGACTATGTGATCGTCAAGAGGAAAACCCCGCTGGAACGGGGAGCCGATCCCACAGAACTTTTCAGGAAGATTCGCGAAGCCTCCGCCGATGCCCTCGGCTCCGACACAACCGACGGCCTTCGTCTGGACTTCGATACCTCCTGGGTCCACCTCCGCGCAAGCAACACCGAACCGATTCTGCGGATCATCGCCGAAGCTCCGACGCGGGAAGAGGCGGAGAAGCTGGCGGTGCGGTATGGGGAGATGGTGGGGGAGATGTGAGGGGTGAGCGTTCAGCTATCAGCAGTCAGCTTTCAGTTGTGAGCTTTGCGTCTTGGCGTGACGGCCATCAGCTTTCAGCGGTGAGGGTGACCCGGTTTGAGTTGTGGGGAAACCGTACACGGATTTGACGGATCGGGACGGATGGGCACAGATACGATCTGCGTTGATCCGCC
>CBFGQN010000134.1:0-8400 GCA_965650895.1 uncultured Ignavibacteria bacterium
ACGAACGGGGCAACGGAACGGCGGATGCTTCCGCTCTCACAGTGTCTGAAAATTCTGAACAACGGAGAAGGGCAGTACACGGAATCGGCGGCGATTGCAATCAGAGAACATCTTTATCACGTGGGGGATTTGGCGTATGAAGGTTTCGCGCTCATCACAACAGCAAGCTAAGCGGGCGATCATCTACACCCGTGTTTCGACGAAAGACCAGAAGGATCGGGGGTACAGCCTGCAGGCTCAAGAGCAACAACTACGAAACTACTGCAAGGCAATGGGGATTGTCATTGTAGAGCATTTTCAGGATGATGCTTCGGCAAAAAGCTTTGATCGTCCGGCGTTCAATAGTCTGCTCAAGTTCCTCAAGCAGCACAAGCGGGAAGTTGACCTGCTTCTGGTAATGCGGTGGGATCGATTCTCACGAAACGTGGAAGCATCGTATGCCATGATCGGTCAGCTTCGAGAATTGGGTGTGACGCCGAACGCGATAGACCAACAGATCGACTTCGACCTTCCGGAACAGAAAATCCTGTTGGGGGTTTACCTGACACAACCGGACGTAGAGAACGAACGGCGTTCGTTGAACACGAAAATAGGAATGCGTAGAGCCATGCGGGAAGGTCGCTATGTCAGTTCGCCCCCGAAAGGTTATCGTCGTGCGAGGGATGTTCACGGGCGGGTAACGATTGAACCGGGTGACGATGCCCGGTTTGTCAGACATGCTTTCCGTGAGGTCGCGAAGGGTATACATTCCGCAGAAGAAATTCGCCGGAAGCTGTTGAAGCAAGGGTTTGAGTGCAGCAAGAACCAGTTCTCTCTTCTGCTCCGAAATCCGGTATACAAAGGGATGATTCGAGTTCCTGAATGGAGAGGAGAAGAGGAAGAGATTGTTCCCGGCCTGCACGAAGGTCTTGTCAGTGAAGAACTCTTTGAGCGTGTGCAGGATGTTCTGGCAAAGCGGAACATGACGAGACGAGGGTATACGGTGAAACGACACGAAGAACTTCCCCTTCGCGGATACTTGCAGTGCAGTCGGTGCGGGGGGAACCTGACGGGAAGCCGTTGCCGGGGCAATGGGGGACACTACTACTACTATCACTGCCGGAAAGGATGTAAGGAGCGGTTCAGGGCAGAACATGCGAACACTGCATTCCGTGTCTTTCTCGCTTCTATCTCCGTCCCTCCCGAAGTGGTGGAACTCTTCCTTGCCGTTCTGCAAGACATCTTCAACGAGAATGAGGGGAGCCGTGAAGAGGAGGTTGCACGGATCGAATCGGAGATAGCAAAGGTCGATGAAAAGCTGTTCAAGGTTGACGAGAAGTTTCTGGAAGAGGAGATTGCAAGCGATTCGTATTTCCGACTGAAGGACCGGTTCACCGAAGAGCGAAAGAGACTGGAGTGGAGACTGCAAACGGTGGAGGAGATGGACGCGGACTTTGACCGTTACGTGCAGTACAGCCTTGCCCTGATTTCGGACATGGGGAACTACTACGAATCGGCACCCTTGGAAGTCAAACAGAAGATGATTGGTTTGATCACCCCCGAAAAAGTGGTCTACACGGAAGGGGAGTGTCGAACCACGGAATTGAATCCGGCAATCGCCCTGTTTTGTGGGAATTCCGAACAGAATCCCGGAAAAAATAAAAGGACTGAACCCGGGAATTCCGAGTTAGTCCTATCAGGCTCCTCAGGTAGGACTCGAACCTACGACCCTCTGATTAACAGTCAGATGCTCTAACCAACTGAGCTACTGAGGAATGTCTTCCGTGACGATTCGCCCGAATTGTTCGGAAACCGGGGATCGGCGTCAAACGGACTGCAAATATAGATTCTTCGGTCGATCCCCGCAACCATCTTTTCTGCGGAAAAATCTTTTTTACGTTATCGATTCCCGCCGATTCCGGGGAACTTGCCGTCGGTCCCGTTTGTTGCCGTTTGCAGAAACCCGAACATGCGCCAATTGAATGAATCCATGCTAATCCTTGTTGAAGAAACCATGAACAGCCATGCTTCTGATAGCGATACTTCTGCTGAGGACCACGTGCCGTACCGCGTCCTCGAAAAACGGATCATGATCAGCGTAGCCCTGCTGGGCTCGTTCCTCTTCGGCTTTATCTTTTTCGGACATGCCCCCTCGATTCTGGGGCTTCTGGTCTTTCTGGGACCGATCCAGGAGGCGAACGTCGCCCCGAAACTTCTCGGTCTCGGGGGGATTCTCTGTCTCTGCCTTGCGTTTCGCTGGCGCCGGACCGATTCATGGTTGCCGGCGACGACCATCGGTGCCGGTTCGGTTCTGGCCTCCTGGTGGCTCTTCTTCAGTCTGGTGAACTACAATTTCATCACGTTCCTCGGAACGTTCCCCTTCCTCTTTTTCGTCGGCTGGTTTCTGTTTCATCTGGTGCAGACGACCGGAGTATTTGAGAAGCTGAACCGGCGTTTCCCCGATGAAGGGGAGGAGAATATCAGTCTGGCGGGCAGAATACCTGTACGGGCTGATTTCCTCTCGTCGGTTGTCCAGCCGTTGAGGAGATGGATAGGGGGGAAGGAAGAGGAGCGAGGGCAGAGAGTGGAAGATGCCGTGTAGGAGAACGGTCGGATCCTGCGTACTTCGTAATCGATCAGCTTCCTGATGTCGGTCGATACCTGCTGTCCCGACTTCTTCCCGAATCCGTGAACATCCGTCCCCTGTGCCACCTGACGGGAGACTGTCGGAAACGGTACACGGATGGCACGGGTTGAACGGATCGGCATGGAGCCGATCATTCGCCAATCAAAAATCGGCATTCGCAATTCCGAGAATGTATCAGTACCGATTCGGATCATTCGCCGATCGCAACTCGTCAATCGACATTCCCCCCTCTTCACGTTCCTTTTCACCCCCCGCATTGTCCATGTCTGCGTTGACTCCTATCTTTACGTCTGCTTGCGGGTGAGAAGGGTTTCGGTTGGAAAGGAGATGTCTGCAAAGACAATGCGTCCTTCCGTCGAATCGTCCCTTCAGGCGTTCCATCCCGAAGCAACCACCAAGTAACAGATGTGAGGAAGCACCATGTACGGCAACATTTCCGTCAGCGACGCACCGAAGAATTACGAGATGCCCGAGGAGGATCCGCAGCTTCTGGCGGAGTTCGAGGCGAAGATCGATCGGGGGGAGAAGATCGAACCGCACGACTGGATGCCGGCCGAATACCGGCGGCAGTTGATCCGGATGATCGAGCAGCATGCCCATTCGGAGATTATCGGTGCGCTTCCGGAGGGGACCTGGATCACGCGGGCTCCGGGCTTCCGTCGCAAGATGGCCCTGATGGCGAAGGTGCAGGACGAGGTGGGGCATGCACAGCTCCTCTACAGCGCGGCCGAGACGCTCGGCAAATCACGCGAGGAGATGATCAACGATCTTCTCAGCGGCAAATCAAAATATTCCAACGTCTTCAACTATCCGGCGCTGACCTGGGCCGATACCGCCGTGATCGCCTGGCTGATCGATGCCGGGGCGATCATCAATCAGGTGACGAACGCGAAGGGCTCCTACGGACCCTACTGCCGGGCACTCGACCGGATCTGCGCCGAGGAGTCGTTCCACCTGAAGTACGGCTACGATAACGTCGTGACGCTCGCCACCGGTACCCCGGCACAACGCGAGATGCTGCAGGAGGCGCTCAATCGCTGGTGGGAGCCGATCATGCACTTCCACGGCCCACCCGACAAGGTCTCCGTCCACACCGACAAACTCGTCCGCTGGAAAGTGAAGATGGCGACCAACGACGAGATGCGGCAGGAGTTTCTGGACACGTACGTTCCGAAGATCTGGGAGCTTGGACTGACGGTCCCCGACCCGAATCTGCGGAAGGATGAGAAGACCGGCGTCTGGGAGTTTACCGAGCCGGACTGGGACGAGTTCTTCCGGGTGATCAAGGGGGACGGACCCTGCAACAGGGAGCGACTCGCCGTCCGGAAGATGGCCGAGGAACAGGGGCGCTGGGTGCGCGAAGCCCTGGCACGACCGACGGCGAAGTATACCGTGCCGCTGGCATGAGAAGGATAAGATTGCAGCAGACGAGAAAGGATCGTTCCTCCCGGGGAGGACCGATCCTTTTCCGTTGATTGATCGGGGGGGAATGGGGACGAGGGGTAGAGGGTGCGAAGGGGGGGATTCCGGACGAATGTCATGGCTTGGAGGGGAGATTTCGGTGTATCATTGCCGGAGGAAGACTCTGTGGGGCGTTTCGGGACCCGGACGGAAGCGATCATCAAGGGCAACAGACGGCCGATTATTCGCAGGTGATTTCCGATGTACATCTCATTCGGAAGTCGGACCCCTGCCGGCCACGGCGAACGAGTGTATTTACAGCGTGCTCAGATTGAAATCGCACCCACACTACTGATGACCGAAAGCTTAAAGCCGACCGCTCAAAGCTGACCGCTCAAAGCTCAAAGCCGACTACTCAAAGCTCAAACGTACCGACACATGATTATCAAATCCCTTGATCCGCGCGTCACGCGTCTGGAGATACCGGCGGAGAATCAACAGTTCGAACCGCTGAAACCGCTCGATCAGCACGAGACATACGAGGTCTTCCACCAGGAGAAGCGGGGGATGCAGCCGACGCACGTCGGTTCGCTTCACGCTCCGAACACGGAGCTTGCGCTGGTGATGGCCAAGGAACAGTACGGACGCCGCTCGCGAACCGTGGCGATCTGGGTGGTTCCCACCTCGGCGATCATGACGATCAGCGTCGAGGATGCCGATGTCTTCGAGACGACGCCGGAGAAGGATTACCGCGAAGCAAAGGGCTATCGCGTCGGAACAAAACTGAAAGCCTGGAAGAAAGGACAGGAGGCCGCCTCGAATGGATAACGGACAGTCGATCATGATCTTCAGCTACCAGCTGAGCAATGCTTTGCGGTCCTTCCTCTACCGGTTGGCCGACGATGAACTGATTATCGCCCACCGGAATTCCGAGTGGACCGGACTGGGACCGATTCTCGAAGAGGACATCGCCTTCAGTTCGATTGCTCAGGACAAGCTCGGACACAGTCAGGCCCTCTATTCGATTCTCCACCGGCAGTTCGGCGAGGCCGATCCCGACACGATCGCCTTTACCCGCGACGAAAAGGATTTTACCTGCTGCCACTTCGTGGAGTTGCCGATCGGGGATTACAGCTTCAGTCTGATGCGCCATCTCCTGTTTGATCTGGCCGAACAACTTCGCTACGAGATGCTGGAGAAGTCGGCCTTCGAGCCGCTGGCAAAAGTGGCCCGCAAAGTAAAGGGGGAAATCAAGTACCATCTCTTCCATGCCGTCACGTGGGTGACGCAGTTGGGAGCAAAAGGGAACGAGGAGAGCAGGGCGCGGATGCAGACGGCGCTGAACGAGGCCTGGCCCCTGGCGCTCGGTATGTTCGAGCCGGCCGAAGGGGAGGAGGAACTGAAGGTGGCCGAAATCTATGCCGGAGAAGATGTTCTGCGCGAGAAGTGGCTGGAGGCATTGAGGGCGATCCTGAACGAGGCCGGACTGACCCTGCCGGAGTCGAACGATATCCGGCCGATCTACGGAGGACGAAAGGGATACCACACCGAACATCTCCAGCCTCTGCTGACGGAGATGACCGAGGTCTTCCGGATCGATCCCGAAGCTGAGTGGTGATGCTGCGGTTGCACCCGGGCCGTTGAAGAGGGAGAAGAACGAAGTGGAATTGAAAGAGATAGAGATAAAGAGATAGAGATAGAGATGTTGCGTCTCATCGCAATTGATGAGAAGAGGATATGACCGTGCCGACAGTTGACGATATATGGGATGCCTTGAAAGAGGTGATGGATCCGGAGATACCGACCGTTTCTCTGGTCGATCTCGGCGTGATCACGCACGTGGAGATCACCGATGAAAACGTTGTCCGTGTAAAGATGACGCCGACCTTCGCCGGGTGCCCGGCGATGGACTATATGCAGAATCAGGTGCGGGAGCGGCTGGAGGAGATGGAGTTCGACCGGGTGGAAGTGGAGATGAATCTGGACGAAGCCTGGAGCACGAACCGGCTGACCGAGGAGGGAAGAAAGGGACTGGCAAAACACGGACTTGCCCCACCTCCGGAATTCGAGGGTGCCCTGCAGCTCGACGTTTTGAACGATATGCCCTGTCCGAACTGCGGCAGCCGGAACACCGATCTGAAATCGCCGTTCGGTCCGACCCTCTGCCGATCGCTCCACTACTGCCGGGATTGCGGCGAGGCGTTCGAGGCGTTCAAACCGCTGTAGGGGGCAAAAACGTTGCCCCTCTCAGAATTTCGAATGTCGATTTTCGAATGTCGAATGATTGAATCCGTGCCGATCCGTGTCATCCGTGTACGATTGTCGACACCATCCCGCAAATGGTACACGGATCGGACGGATGAAACGGATGTCCACGGAAACTGCAAATCGAAAATCGAACTTCATCATTCGCAAATTTCATGAGCCATTCCGACTATCTCAACAAGACCGTCCTGATCGGCGCAAGCTGGGTTGATGCCGCGAATGAAGTCGTGGAGCGGAGACAGGTCTTCGGCACGATCGAGCGGATCGATGATGACGAAGGAATTATCATCCGGCTGCGGAACGGCGAACTCTTCACGATGCCCCCCTATCCCAACGCGCTGCAACCGGCCGAACCGGGAGACTATACCATTCACTCGACACTGGAGATTATCCGCGATCCCGATTTCCTCGCGGTCTGGACGTTCAGAACGTAAGCCGTCCCGATACGGTCGGCCTGAACCCGATCGTCGACACATTGTTTCCCCTTCCCTCTTTGCATTCCGGACTTCAGACCGTACACTCCCCTCATGCTTCCTGTGACCATCATCACCGGCTGGCTCGGCTCCGGCAAGACGACGCTGCTGAACCGGATACTTTCCGGCGATCACGGTCTGCGGATCGCCGTGATCCAGAACGAGTTCGGAGAGATCGGCATCGACGGAGAACTGGTGGTCGGTGCGGAATTCGGACTCTACGAGTTGAGCAACGGATGTCTCTGCTGCGCAGTCAACGACGATTTTCTTGCCGCACTTGAGGAGATCGCCGGGATGGATGAGCCCCCCGATCATCTGCTGATCGAGACGACCGGCATCGCCGATCCGTCGGCGGTTGGTCTCTCGATTCTCCGACACCCCGACCACGGCGACCGCTTCCACCTCGACGGCGTCCTGACGCTTGTCGACGGAGCTCATATCTCCGATCAGATCAACGATGCCGAAGAGGTTGCCGCACAGATCGCCTTTGCCGACAGGGTGATCCTGAACAAGATCGACCTGCTGTCGCCGGAAGCCGTTCCGGAGGCGGAGCGTCTGGTTGCCGCGGTCAATCCGCAGGCCGAAATCCTTCCCGCCGCTCATGCGGAGATCGACGTCTGGTCTTTGCTGGATGTCGGCGGCTTCGATCTCTCACGCTTTCATCTTCCTCCTCTGCTCCACCATCATGCGCAAGAACATCACCGGGGAATTCTCTCCCACTCGTTCCGGATTGCCGGGCGTTTGCAGTTCGATTCGTTTGAGAGATGGCTGGGAGAGTTCCTGCGGGAAAAGGGGGAAGATCTCTACAGGATGAAGGGGATCGTTGCGGTGGCGGGAGAGGAGCGGAGCATGGTTCTTCAGGGAGTTCGCTCGCTCTACAACTGGCGATACGGCCAGGTACGGCAAACGGAGAAGCCGGAATCCCGACTCGTCTTCATCGGAAGAGGACTGGATCGCGGGGAGATCGAGGAGGGGTTGCAACGATGTGTCGCCCCGCTTCACTCTTCCGGTACGCAGGGGCTAACTTCACTTCGCGAATCTCGGGGACAAAAGGATATATAACGCAAGAGGAGTGACGCGATGAATGTCGATACTGACGGAATCGGTCTGATTGTCGGGACGCTGGTCTTCATGGTCTTCGGACTGCTGATCGCCTTCGTCCTGCCGAAGGTCTTTATGAAAGAAGAAGCCGGTCTGTCCGACGAAAATCTCCTGATGATCAAGTGGATCAAATGGCTCGGATTGACACTGGTCTTTTTCGGTGCGCTGGTGATTGTGGCGTTGTTGTTCCTTCCGTAGGGTAAGCCGGGATGCTCGGGAGGATTTGCTGTGGAGTTGCCGGAGAAACGCAAAGGCGCAAAGAGGAGGCAGGATCAGTCCCTGAAGTCTTTCCGGTCTGCCCCATTATCATCATCCGATCCCGTGTATCCGTTCCATCCGTCCGATCCGTGTACCATTTGCGCGGTGGTGTCGGCAACAGTATACGGATGACACGGATCAAACGGATCGGCACGGATTCAATCCTTCGACAATCGAAAATCGCCATTCGCAATTCAGAGAACGGATCGGCACGGATTCACCATTCGCAATTCGGAAAGGGCCAAAGGTTTTGGGCCCCTACGAATACCACCCATA
>CBFGQN010000135.1:0-8400 GCA_965650895.1 uncultured Ignavibacteria bacterium
CTGGAAGCGCACGGTTCCGGTGGCTGCGTCCCAGATGATGACCGTTCCGTCGTCATGTCCGGTTGCGGCCAGGCGTCCGTCCGGACTGAAGTCGGCCCACCAGACAAGTTCCTGTCGGTCTTCGCGATCCGGTATTCCGCGAAGGACATGTTCGGCCTCCCCGGATGCGACGTCCCAGATGACGGCGCTGCTGTCGATGGCGCTGGAGATGATCCGGGATCCGTCCGGACTGAACCGGACCGACTGAACCGGGGCGGTGTGTCCGGTCATCGTCCGGATGCGGCGTCCGGCGTCGATGTCCCAGAGGACGACCTCCTTCTCTCGACCGGCCGTGACGAGCATCGTTCCGTCCTGACTCATATCCACGCTGATTCCCTCGTCGGTCAGCGGGAGCACACGCTCGGCATTCCGGAAGTTCGTTTCGGGGGAGAGGGGGCGAAGGCGAATCCGGTAGTGTGAGCCTGTCGGCATCTCTTCGGGAATCGCCCAGTCCATCCCTCTTGCATCGGTCGTCGTTCCGATGTTCCGCCAGGAGTTCCCACCGTCGGCGCTCAGTTGCACCAGCACCCGAGCCTCGTCGATCCCTCGCCATCTGATCGGCAGAATCTCTCCTCTGCGATAGCTCTCTCCTCCGCGAGGAGAGAGGAGCAGGGAAGAAAGACCGGAATGCTCCGGATCTGTTATCGGCTCTTCCGGATTCCTTCCTTTCCGTGTTGTTGCCGATCGGTTGCTGAGGACCGATACCGGCTTCGGGATTTTGTTGCGACTCTCCGGAACTCCCTGCAAAGAGCTATGGGGCGAAACCGGTTTTGTCATCACGTGGTCGTCGTTCGGGTCGGTGTCGGTCAATGCCGGTGACGACGAGGAGGTCGCTCCGGATTCCGTCTCTCCGTTCTTCTCCTCTCCGCTCCCGATCCATATGCCGACCAGAAGGGAGAGGCTCATCAGCAGGAGAACGGAAACGATCTGTCCTGTTCGGGGAAGCACACGTTCCGGAACGCTCGTGGTTCCTGCGTGCGTTCCGACAGCCGCTGCCGGACCGTAATCCTGTTCGAATTGATTGATCCGTTTGCGCAGCAGTTCTCTGGTTTCGTCTGCCGGTGAGACGACCCGGTTTCTCAGACCGGGCATCGAACGGTAGAGAGCAATCTGGTCAAGAAGCAGGGACACGTCCTCCGGGGATTCGGCAAGACGGCGCAGCAGTTCGGTTGCCTGCGTCGTCTCGCGGATGTCTCCGTGTACCAGTGCGATAACCTGTTGTCGAATGTCCATGATTCCGGAAATACCAACGCTGAATATTACTGTGAATCGGCTCTGTCGAGGATGGGTGTCAGGATCTTTTGCAATGCCAGCTTGGCCTGATAAATGCGGTTCTTGACCTTGTGGAAATCGATGTCGAGCAGCTCGGCGATCTCCCTGTAGCTGTATCCCTCCACTTCGTAGAGGAGAATTGCCTCGCGATAATGGTCCGGGATTGCCAGAAGAGCATGGTGAAGATGCTTTTCCAGATCCAGGTCGGTGATATAGTTCGGGTAGATCGTCGTCTCGGTCGGCTGCGACCGGGCCAGCGCCTCGTGTCGCCGCCGGTCCCGCAGATAGTTGTGGCACCGGCTCCGTGCCATACTCATCAGCCAGCCGTAGACGCTCCTGACCTGTCCGTTCCGGCGGCAGGTCCGGTAGAGACCGAAGAACGCCTCCTGATGAATATCCCGTGCGGCGTCCGGGTCTCCGAGCATGAGGAGACAGAACCGATAGATCGCAGCCTCATATCGGTCGAACAGACGTTCAAACGCTTCGTTGTCCCCCTTGCGGATTCGTTCAAGCAGAAGCGCATCGTCCCGTTCGGTTCTGGTACGGGGTCCCATTCAGATCGTTCGCGATTGTCTTCCGGGAATGGTGTTCCATCAAAAGACACCTGAGAGAGATGGAGTTCTTAGTTGATGATCGGGGACAAGATACGGAGGAGCCGCTTCCGGTGGAGGGGAGGGGGGAAAAGGTACACGGATTGAACGAATCGAAACGGATTTGCGCGGATCGGAAGGGAAGAGGGCGCTTCATCAGGACCCGGGGCGATTTCGGGCATGCGGTTCACAGGAAGTTGCCGGCAAAGGGATGAGATCGGAACCGCCCCGTAAATGCTATTTTTGCGGAGCGTTTTGCAGAGGAGTTGGCCGGATAAGAGAGCGGGACGTTTTCCTGTGGAGGGGAACTCTCCGGGCTGAGGTTCCGGTTGCCGGGAGACTCCTGCGTGAAGCGACTGACGGCCATGGAGATTCACAGAAATCAGATATCAGCACATGAAGACAACAGAACGGATAGCACACCACCTGCGGGGAGTCTGTTTCGGAGGGAACTCGACCGGAGCAAGTCTGAAGGAACATCTGTCCGATGTCACCCGGCAACAGGCGACAACAGAGGTCGGTTCACTGAATACGGTTCTGGCACTGACCTATCACATCTGCTACTACTTCCGTGCGGTCCTGAAGGTTCTGCAGGGAGGCCCCCTCGACGCCCACGACAAGTACAGTTTCGACCATCCGCCGATCAACTCGCAGGAAGACTGGGAGAACTTCCTCGCCGCCGTCTGGTCCGACGCCGAAGCCCTTGCCGATCTGATCGAACAATTGCCGGACGAGAAGCTGGGGGAAGACTTCGTCGACGCGAAATACGGCAGCTACTACAGGAATCTTCACGGCATCATCGAGCACGCCCACTACCATCTGGGGCAGATCGTGGTGGTGAAGAAGATGATGGGGGAGAAGAGCTGAGGTTCTGTCCTGCCGGAAGATGAGGCATTGTTGAACCCTGCCCAATTACCGTGACGTGGCAGAGATTCCCGGAAGCCCACATCAATCGATGACACCCCATTGCACGGTTCCGGGAATACTCTAATTTGCATTTCCATCCATACCTGAGAGGGTTCAGGGCGGAACGGGACGAATCCCGTTTTGCGGACTGAATCTTCAGGAGCGGATATCTCAGTCCAATTCCTAACCATTAGTCGTATCGTAGATGAGGTCTCTATGAACAAAACACTGTTCCTGATTCTACTTTGTCCCCTTCTTCTCCTGCCTGAATTCCTCAGTGCCCAAAGCTTTGTCCTTGTTCCTCTCCCGATCAGACATCAGGGAGAACGGTTTTTTGCCGGGGTCTCATACGCCTCCGTTGCCTTTGCCGATGTCGACGGAGATAACGATCCGGATCTTCTGATAACCGGACAGGATCATTCGTTGGAAAAGGTGGCGATCCTCTACCTCAACGATGGTCAGGGACATTTTGCGGAAGCGTATCCGCCTAATGAAAACCCTCTCGAGGGAGTTCAGGAGGGGGCTGTCGCCTTTGCCGATGTTGACGGGGACGATGATCTTGATCTGGTAATAACCGGCAACGGGAGCTTTGACTTCATTGCACAGCTCTATCTGAACGATGGCCAGGGAAACTTCTCTCTGGCAGAGGGGACACCGTTTGAAGGGGTGTTCTACAGCTTCATCGCTTTTGCCGATGTGGATGGAGATGAGGATCAGGATCTGGTGATACGGGGACAGAACAATTCCGACCGAGGTCTCACCCGACTCTTCCTGAATGATGGCCAGGGCAAGTTTGACAAAGCCGACAACACACCGTTCCGTGAAGGTCGTAATGGCGCTCTTGCCGTTGCCGATATCGACGGAGATAACGATCCCGATCTGGCAATCACCGGATGGGATGACGTTGCCGGTAATAGTTGGTGCATACTGTACCGCAATGATGGAGAAGGGAACTTCTCTCTGGTAGAGGGGACTGCATTCGAGGGGACCAGTGACGGGGCAATCGCCTTTGCCGACATCGATGGAGATGAGGATCCCGATCTGCTCATCACCGGTATAGACAGCGACTTCAACTCCACGGCAAAGCTGTACAGAAATGATGGCCAGGGCAATTTCTCGATCATAGCCGACACACCGTTTGAGCCTGTGATGAACAGTGCTGTTGCGTTTGCCGATGTGGATGGAGATGAGGATCAGGATCTGGTGCTGACAGGGGACTATCACACAAAGCTCTACAGCAACGATGGCCTGGGGAACTTCTCCGAGGTGAGCGGTATTCCGTTCGAGGGGGCTGCCTTGAGTTCTGTTGCCGTTGCAGACGTTGATGGGGATGCCGATCCAGATCTTGTGGTAGCCGGGCTTGGCAGCCTCTCCGGAAATCCCGTCACGAAGCTCTATGCCAATACCCTGAACAGTCCGGCATCGGTTCCGTTCTCTTCGGGCTCGGGGGAGGGGAGTGTCCGGTTCTCTCCGAATCCCGTCTCGTCCGAGACCGTCGCGCTCTACTATGAAGCCGTGAAGTCCTCCACTCTGCGTATCACCCTCTCGGACCTCGTGGGCAGAACGGTTCTGGTGGAGGATGTGCGGGTTGTCAAAGGGACCAATGTGCTTCCGGTCGATTGCTCGGCTCTGTCGAAGGGGACATATGTGGTAGAACTTCAGCAGGATGGTATGGCGATGACGTGCAGGCTTGTGGTGCAGTAAGCCGTTGCCGACGCTGGATGCAGGGAGATCAAAGAAAGCCGAACCGCTCAGAGTGGAATGACCGGTTCGGCTTTTCGTCTGGTGAGACGGAACGCATAGATCGAACCTCCTCAGAGATCACTCTTTTGCCCCTTCAACACATGTACGTTGGTCTGCAATGCCTTCAACTCCTTCTCCTGCGATTCGAGCTGACGACCCTGCGCTTCATTTCGGGCCTCAAGTCTCTTCATGCGAATCTCCAGAAGGGAAGATGCGTCGTGGGCTGCTATCGCAGTTGGTGTATCACCATCGTCACGAGTAGTTGCTGTGTTGTCGGTTCCCCACGCTAAGGTAATCGTATCTCCACTGATGGCCGAGACTGTTAGAATCTGACCGGTTGCGCTCGGTTTCGATGCTGGAAGGATATACTGGATGGTATCGGTTAGGGGAGGGGCTTCGAACGATGTGTAGTGAGCCGAGCCCGGGAATGGGCCGGTTGTGTCGTACGGCTCGTACAAGCGCAACTGGCTTGGGCGATTATTGTTGTTCGCCAGCCACACGTTGACGTTGGCGAAGAGGGCAATATCGGGTTCCGAAACCACCATGTTGTTGCTCCCACCGTTGGCGAGGAATCCGAAACTCCGGTTGCCGTTGAGATCCAGCGATCTCCCGCCCGGTATCACCGAACTGGAATCGGCGACGTCATGAAATGTACCTCCACCGATAGTACTGTATGCACCATCGACGCGGATGATGTTTCCCCGTCCTCCTCCTATGACGGCATAGAGAGCATTACTGATACTTGTTCCACTCCCTTGCCCGAGAGTGTGACCTGCTCCTCCACCTATCACGGCCCAACTGTCGTTGGGAAAAATGGCTCTTCTGCGTATCCAATTGAATGCACCTCCCCTTATCGTCGCAAACGAGACCCCGACGTCCAAGATGTTTCCGTTTCCTCCCCCTATCGTGGCACGGCGGGCATTGAACTGAATCAAATTTCTTCCTCCTCCCCCTATCGCACCATCACTCGTTTGCGACATTTCATTGGACGCTCCACCAATAACAACACATTCGGATGCGTTATAAAGTTCATTCTCCTCTCCGCCACCTATCGGCGAATACACGGAAAAGAAGGTACTACGATTTGCCCCCCCTCCACCAATACTCGAGGCATAAGCGAGGTTTAAGAAGTTGGATCGTCCGCCTCCGATCACCGAGTATGGGCCTGACGAGTCAACGACATTCCCGTTTCCGCCACCGACTACGGCATGTCCCCCATTTTCGATCAGACCGCTCCAACCCCCTCCAATCGTCGCAGCCCTGCTCTGATTCTCCCGCATGGCATTTCCTGCTCCACCCCGTATTGTCGTATGTGTTCCGGCATTCCCCGCTATTTCGTTACCCTCGCCGCCGGTAATAATGCTGTGATGACTTGCTGCCACCTCCGTTGCCGCACTACGTGCTATCTGAAGGTCGACCGCGTTCAGTCCTCGCGCATCTCCCGCCGTATCCCGTTGCAGGCTTCTGTTCTCGTTGAGGATCAGCGAGTTGGCGATTGCTCCACTCGCTCCCCGTATCTGGATCGGGAGTGCCGTGCTGTCTGTTGTTCCAAGAAAGGATATGCCGGGAACCGTTCCACTGTTGCCGGCACGTGACCAGTATCCTCCGCTCCCTGAAGTGGTCAGCTTGAACTCCGTTGCCCCGGTTCCCGGATCGGGTATGGTCAGGATCAGATCGTGTGGCAGCGTTGAGGGTGTCTGTATTGTTATCGTATTGAGTGTGGAGTCGGTTCCGTTGTCATCAAGGATGTCATCAAGGACGAGGCGTTCGGCACGCAGGTCGCGTCCTTGCCCATAGAGATTGGTTGTCACGACGAATAGCGAGAGGGCTATCATCAACGCAAAGCTCTGTCTCATACAATTCACTCTATAATGATCGATTGATTTCATGACCCTGATCCCTCTACTCAGCACTCTGCACGTTGCTGCCCTCTCTTGATTCGATCCCTTCCGAAAAGAATGTGTTTCCTTGCTTCTTCAGGGCGAGTAACTCGGCCTGCAATGCCTCTATCTGCTTCTTCTGAGCCTCAAGCAATTGATCCCGAGCTTCGAGTTCTGCTTCCAATCTCGTCATACGATCCTCAAAATCGGAACGACCATCCGGTGTCGCTATCGCGGTCGGCAGGTTCCCACCATCACGCCCGGCGGTCGTGTTGTCGTCTCCCCACGTCAGGGTGATTTCGTCGCCGTTGATTGCCGAGACTTCAAGAACCTGACCGACGAGAGTCGGCTTTGCCCCTGGAAGAATGTACTCGATTGTGACACCAAGTGCCGGAGCTTCAAACGATGTGTAGAAGTCCGAGCTGGGGAAGTTTCCGGTTCCCGTATTCGCCTCATAGAACCGGATCTGACTTGCAGTCCCGGTGTTGTTCGCCAACCAGAGATTGGTGTTGCCGAAGACCGCTACGTCGGATTCCGATATGGTCATACCGTTGCTTCCGCTGTTGGAAAGAAATCCGAAGCTCCGATCGGCTTCCAGCCTCAACCCTCTCCCTCCCGGAATAACCGAATTCTGACCGTCAATGACATTTCCAAACCCTCCGCCGATTGTCGAATAATCGCCATGTGCAAGGATACCGTTCAAACGCCCTCCCCCGATGGTTGCATAATCGGCACTGTCGCCAACTGAGTTGGAACGCCCTCCACCGATTGTGGAATTGGTGGCAAAGACCTCGATGACGTTATCCTGCCCTCCTCCGATCGTGGAAAAGTCGGCCGTGGTTTTGACATTGTTGGTCAATCCTCCCCCAATCGTTGAATAATTGGCATTGGAGCCAATGTCATTGCGGAACCCACCAATTATTGCCGAATGCGTGGCCCCCTCACGGATGCGGTTATCTTCTCCTCCCCCAATTGTGGCATGGGTTGCGTCGGCAAAAATCCGATTGAAGAATCCTCCCGCTATCGTGGAGCTATTGGCTCCGGAGCGTATTTGATTTGCCCGCCCTCCACCAATCGTAGCCTGATTCGAAGTGGAGTCGATAGTGTTCTCCTCTCCTCCCGCGATAGTGGAATGTCTGGCATTTGTCCCTATAACGTTCAGTTCTCCTCCACCTATCGTAGCATACAGGGAATTGGTGTCAATCGTGTTGCTTCCACCCCCGCCGATTGTGGAATAGCCGGCGTTGTCAAGGATGGCATTGGTTGATCCTCCACCGATCGTCGAGTAATCGGCACTCGGGGCAATGCTGTTGTGCTCACCCCCACCTATGACACTATAATCGCTCGCTGCTACATAGGTTGCCGCACTTCGGGAAATCTGAAGGTCGACTGCGTTCGCTCCGCGTGCATTTCCCCCCGTATCCCGTTGCAGGCTCCCGTTCTTGTTCAGGATGAGCGAGTTGGCGATCGTCCCGCTTCCTCCCCGCACCTGAATTTGTACCGGCACGCTATCGGTTGTTCCCAGAAAGTGCGTGCCGGGTGTCGTTCCGCTGTTGCCGTCAAGCCCCCAGAACCCCCCACTTCCCGAGGAAGCCAGCACAAACTCCGCTGTTCCGGTTCCCGGGTCCGGTATTGTCAGGACAAGATCGTGCGGCAGTGATGAGGGTGCCTGTATCGTTATCGTGTTGAGTGTGGAGTCGGTCCCGTTATCATCGAGGACGATGCGTTCCGCCCGCAGGTCTCGCCCTTGCGCGTGCAGATCGGTTGCTATGATCAGGAGAGGGAGGAGGGCCACAAAGAAAAAACGCATTTTCATTCTATTCACAATTACATTGACATTATCTAGATCACAGGTTGTCTGAAGCGGGATCGTGCTGCTGAATTCCCTTCCAGCACAGGCAGCAGTCTCTCCGGTTGCTCCGTCCAGTTTACATTGAATTTCTTGATATAGGATGATATAAGAAAGGCTC
>CBFGQN010000136.1:0-8381 GCA_965650895.1 uncultured Ignavibacteria bacterium
CCCGAGAAGCTTTCCGCGTTCCGGCAGCACATGGCCCTTCGGGGTGCCTTCGAAGCGGATGTACGCGAGGGAGAGTTGAGCGCCGAGGAAGACGATGCCGTCTGGGCGGCCGTCCTGGGGGCTACCGGAGGCCTGGTAACCGGCGGAACTGCCGTCGGCGCAAGCGGATGGCTGGCGAAGGCGGCAGCCTTTGTCGTCACCGGACTGGCCGGTTTCTTTATCGGAACCGCTGTCGACGGGACGCTTTTGACGTCCGAAGATGAACCGGTCCTTGCAGAGAACACACAACAGGTCCAGGCAGGTTCTTCGGATATCTCTCCGCTGCAACAAACGTCGCCGGCGCTTCAGTCGATCGTTCAGGGAACGCTTCCCCGTGTCGACACGGTGGTTCAGACCGTCGTGAAGTATCGTGACCGGGTAGAGTACAAGTATATCGAGCGCCCGGCCGGAGACGAAGGCCTGCAAGAGATTGCCGCAGAGAATTCTACAAATACGTCGTCGACAACGGCAACCAGAATCCCTGACAATAACGGTACCGACAACGAAACCCCGACAACAACGTTGCCATCCTCTTCCGGACACAACAGGTACCCGAATCTCGGCATCAGCCGGGATGCGCTGGCTGCATTGCAGGGAATGAATCGGAACACGGCAGCAGCACCGGAGAACCAGATCGCCACCGATATGGCGGCCAGCGAGCAAACTTCCCCCGATCCGATCAGGAACACCATCCCTTCCGCAGAAAAGTCGCCCGTCGATCCCAACAAGGAACTTGCCATCCCCACCGCCAATCGTTCCTCCACCGATCCGGACGAAACCCTCCCCGAAGAAAGGGAAGCGTCGGCCCTCTCGCTGATGCGCAACGGCTTTGAAATCGGCTACAGCGAGCGGTTCGGACGGATCACGGCACTGCCGAAGGTCCGCGATGAGGGAGAGCCGAGCTATGGAGGACGTGCACTGGAACTGACCGGGCGGATGCTGGAAGGGAAAGTGGGACTGGGAGCCCGCCTGATCTACGGCTCGTTCGCCACGGTCACCCTCAAAGAGGAGATCCAGAACATCGGCGTCGCCGATATAGTGCTGATTCCCACCCTTGAATCGACCCCGGAATTCAACGTCGAGGTCTTCGCCGGCTACCGGAGTCCCCTCTTCGGCGAACGTCTCGCCCTCGGTCTGGAAGGATCGTTCGGCCTCTCCTCATCCCGATTCAAAGTCGGAGGAGATGTGCTGGCAACGTGGTTGATTACCCGGCAGATCGGAATCCAGGGGGGAATCGGTTACGGCGCATATCGCTACACCACCCAGCAGAAACGGGAAGGGACGTTGAGTCAGTACGAGAACGTATCGATCTCCGACGAGTTCATCGACTTCTATGAGGGGTCGATCATCGAGGGACGATACGGTCTCTTCTATAAATTCTGACCGACGGCAGGTTCACAGAGAAAAGAGTACGAAAGCACGATACACAATGATCAGCGACGCAATGAAACGGTTACTACGGATGACGGGCAGACTCGGGGGAACAGTTCTCTGTTCGGCCACCCTTGCCCTTTCTTCATGCGGTGTGAACAGTCCCGATGAAGCGGTATGGAAAGATGTCAGCAACTTCAGTTGGCCGACAGAGATCGGAACGGTGATGAAGTACCGGACGATTGAAACCGATACGGTCGAGAAGGAGGTAGCTGTCGAACCGGGCATTCCGACGTTGAGCGAACCGTACCTGGCCGACTACTATGCCCTTGGCGATACGACGCACGCAAGTCCTCCAATGGTCTACTTCCGATCAACGCGTGACACGCTTATTGCCCGAAACGATAATCTGGGAGCCGAGATCGAGTTGCTGGCTCCGCTGGAGGAAGGGCACAAGTGGTATGCAACAACCGATTCCGCATGGCATGCGGAGATCATCGAACGCTACGCCTACCGCAAGATCGACGGCACGACCTACAAGAACGTTATCGCCGTCAAGTATCGCAAACACAACGACGGGATTCCCGAGTCTGAAGAATGGATCAGATTCTTCGCACAGGACGTCGGCGAGATCCTGACGATCAGGAACGTCTATCCCAGCACAAATTCTTCCGCTCAGATCCTGCCGCATCAGGTTGAGAGGAGAGAACTGATCAGAATAAACGGAAATCGAGATTAGGAAAACCAAGACTGTCCTCCCCATAAAAACGAGAGCATGATGAAGTCCATACGCCATACCGTATTCACTCTGCTTCTTCTCGGCAGCCTGATGGTTGCCCGGGAAGGATCGGCCCAGCAATCCGCCGAAATTTCAGCGGATGCCGGAACCGAGTATTTCATTTCCTTCCCGCTGAGCAACCCGAACAGAACGCAGCGATTCATGGGCATTGCGCTCACTTCCGAGTCGCACACCTACGGAACAATCGAGATACCGGATGTTCCGGCCGATCCGCTGGCGCCGATCACAAGCTCCACAACCAGAACGTTTACCGTAACTCCGGGTGAGGTGACGATGGTGGAAGTTCCCCGACTGCTCGAACCGGACTATCCGGGTCTTGCAAACCATAACGGTGAGGCTTCCAGACGGGCGATCCGGCTGACCTCGCGCGCGCCGGTCTCCGTCTCGGTCATCAACGCCCGGCAAGGATCAAGCGGAGCGTTCCCGGCATTGCCGGTCGACGCCTGGGGACAGAGCTATACGGTCACCGCACTCCCGGCAGTCTCCTCTCCCCCGACAGTCGATCCGAACGAAATCACCAGTCAACTGCTGATCACCGCCGCCTACGACGGCACGGTCATCAACGTCTACCCGAGCACGAACGTATCGCAGTGGAATACCGGCGAACGGATTCGCGATACGCTGAACCGGGGGGAGACCTGGCTGCTGCTGGCAAATACGACACAGGGAGTTCTCGGTTCGATGGACCTGAGCGGCACAACGATCGAAGCGAGCAAACCGGTCGGCGTGGTGGCCGGACATGTGGGAACTCCCCTCTCCGGCAATCCGATCGAACGCTTCGACAACCAACGCTATTCGGCCTGGCACAGCGTGACGCAGATGCCGACCGAGAACAGTCTGAACGAGTGGGGAACCGAGTACGTTGCCACCCCCATGCGGGAGGGGGGGGATCGTTTCAGAATCATTGCTCTTCAAGGGACCACGGTCCACGTTGATCTGTACGATAACGCAGGGAACTTCATCGACCGCAAGTCGGTCGAGATCCGCTGGGCCGGACAGGCAGTCGATGTCTTTGCTCCGGAAGGGATGCAACTGAACGGACCGACCCGCTGGACCGCCGACAGACCGTTCATGCTGACGCAGATACGGATCAGCGGCGGCAATTATCCGAATGTGCAGAACAGCCCCGCTCTCATCCGACTGGTGCCGACAAGCCGATATACAACTCTTTCGGTCTTCGCATTGCCGACTTCCATTGCAGGCAAGTCGTTCGGAGATTATCGTCTGGATCTGACGGCAAAGGGGGAAGGAAATCCGTTCGAGCATATCGTGATCGACGGGGTGAAGATCACCGACCTGCCGAACGGCACGATCTCGAAAATCACCGGCAACTACTGGAGCTTCAGCGGAACGGTCCCCCCCGGAGGACATGCCATCCACGCAATGAACGGTATCAGCTTCAGCGGAAGAGTCAGCGGCGATAACGGATCGACGCCGGAAGGGAATGTTGCGATCACGTATGAACTTCCCCACTGGTCGGCCGCAACAGAGACCGATGTGACCCCTCCACGCGTGGCATCGCAGAACGAGCCGGCAAACAACCGGGTGGAAGTGGAGGTGACCGACCGGACGCAGAGTTACTTCAGCGGCGTCGACGAAGTGGCCGTTCACGACAGTCCGGGATGGGAACGGAACGCGTTCGACCGTCCGTTCGATGCCGAACTCGACGCGCATGCGGTCTTCCGGGTGAAGTCGGGCGTCGATCCGAGCGGTCCTCTGACCCTGTTGCTGCGGGATCGCGACGGAAATGAGACCACAACACAGGTTCACAACGGCGTCTGCCTGCAGACGGCATACACGGAGGCCGACTCGGTTGTCCTGTTCGTGGGAAGTTCCGGAGAGGCCGAGCAGACCATCCGCTTCGATGCCAACCCATGCGGGGATGAGGCACACATCCAGTGGATGGGATATGACCTTGGAGGGACGGCCAACACCTACCTGCAGGATCCTGTCCTTGCCGACGGCGGATCGCTCACCTACACGATCTCCCCGAACGGCTATGCGGAAGTCCGGATTCGTACCAACCCGAATCTTCCGCAACTGCAACAGAAAACGTTCCGGACAAAGCTGGAGCTGAGAATCGACGACGAGATCTATTCGATTCCCATACGACTGGAGATCGACAACCTTTCGGGTGTGGAGGACGAGGGAGCGGTTGCCGGCATCGGACAGATAGAGGCAGCACCGAATCCTTTCAACCGCAGCACGTCGATTTCCTTCGGAAAGAAACTGGACAAGAAGACAAGAATTGAAATCCTGGACGCCCTCGGCTCGGTCGTCAGGGAATATCCTTCAGTCGGAACGAACGGAAGAGTGGAATGGGACGGCAGGGACGACAACGGCAATCGGCTGGGAGCCGGATTCTACGTTGTGCGGGTCATCTCCACACAGGGGACCGCAATCGGCCGGGTACTGCTGGTGCGATAGAATACCTGAAAAGATAGATGGATAAAAGACCCCGGTCTTTTTTCGATTGCGGAGCGTGAGCACGGGTGACTCACGCTCCGCTTTTTTGCTCTTATAGAGTCAGCGCATGAAGTATGATACAGGGAAGGCCCCCCTTGGTGATTCTCCGTGTCCTTAGTGTCCGCCGCGGCGGATTGTGGTTATTCTCGCACAGGTAATCTCTCTTCGGAATCCCTCTCTTCCCATCACATTTGAACCGCGACCTCTATATCGATGTGTCCGACCGAAGAAATTCAGATTGCCGTAACTCAGGAAGCCTTCCCCCTCTCCAGCAGATCGAGCGCCACATCCACAATCATATCTTCCTGCCCGCCCACCATCTTCCGCCGCCCGAGTTCCATAAGAATGTCGCGGGAATCGACGCCGAACCGCTTTGATGCCCGTTCGGTGTGAAGCAGGAAGGATGAATAGACGCCGGCATAGCCGAGCATCAGGGCATTTCCGTCGGTCTGCACCGGACGTTGCTGCAGCGGACGGACGATGTTGTCGGCTCCGTCGATCAGCGGATAGAGTTCCACTCCGGTCTCGATCCCCATTCGTTCCAGCACGGCCACCAGCACCTCCAGCGCACAGTTCCCCGCCCCGGCCCCCATCCCGGCCAGCGAGGCGTCGATCCGGTCGACCCCCTCCTCGACGGCAATCACCGAGTTGGCGACGCCGAGTCCGAGGTTGTTGTGGTTGTGGAAGCCGACCTGGCAACCGAGTTCATCCCGGAACGCCCTGACCCGTTCCCGCGTCTCCTCCATCAGGAGCGCACCGGCCGAATCGGTGATGTAGACGCAGTGGGCACCGTAGCTCTCCATCAGTTTGGCCTGCTCCACAAGCTCGGACGTCGGGATCATGTGGGCCATCATCAGAAAGCCGACCGTGTCGAATCCCATCTCCCGGGCGGTGGCGATATGCTGGGCGGCGATATCCGCTTCGGTGCAGTGCGTCGCCACGCGGATCGTCTCCACCCCCGCCTCGCGCGCCTCCTTCATCTCCTCGATCGTCCCGATGCCCGGCAACAGAAGGGCGGCGATCTTCGCCCGCCGCACCACCTCCTTCACCCCGCGGATATACTCCAGATCGCTGTGAGCCGGGAAGCCGTAGTTGAAGCTCGATCCGCTCAGTCCGTCCCCGTGCGTCACTTCGATGATCGGCACCCCGGCCTCGTCCAGCTTGCGGGCGATCTCCCGCATCTGATCGACCGAATATTGATGCGCCAGCGCGTGCATCCCGTCGCGCAGCGTAACGTCGTTGATGATGAGTCCTGAAGACATGGCAATTGTTCCGGTAAATCCTGCGCCCTGACTATCGGGCAATAATGGTTCCTCTTTCAATCACTCCCTCTCCGTTCGAGAGCAGGTAATAATATACTCCCCTCGGCCATTCTTCTCCCTGCAGAACTATCTCGCGCTCACTGAAAATTTCCTTCCGGACGGATTCCCCCTGCAACGTGAAGATCTCCAGAACCGGATATTCGACCGTCGGTTCCGTGTCGAGACTCAGCGTCGCGGTTGTCCGGAAGGGATTCGGCGAAACCTGCAGATGCTTGCCCGACACAGATTCCTCTCCTGCAACTGCAACCGAAGAAGATGCCGGAACGACAGTCACCTCATCAACCTCAGCGGTGAACCAGTTTCTGGAGCACTTGTAGACCAGAGCGATATATCCGGAATCGACTGTAAACGGAATCGGAATTCCGGAGGTATCCATCCACTCTCCCGATATTGATGATCCCGTCAGATCAACCAGTTCCACATATCCCCCATCGGCCGGGTCCGGACTTCCCGAACTGAACCAGATACCGAAGTAATCCGTTGGAGCCGTCTGGATCAGGGCAAAGACGTTGAACCGCATGGAGAGAAAGGCGGGTTCGCGGAACTGCAGCGGCGGTGACACGAGCCAGTCGTAGACCGAATCGTTCGCCGTTGGGAATCCCCCGACCGGGTAGTCATGAAAGATGCTTTCGAACCTCTGAAACCAGTTGAAGCTGTGATCAAACCCCGGACGATATTCCACCCACTTCGGGGCGTCACCGGACAGGTCGAACGGGGCAGTGTAGGGGAGAGGAAGAGGCTGGGTACAGACGGGAATCAAGCACAGAAGGTAAAGGGAAAGAAGGACAGCCGGAAAAGAAGGCGAAGGTCTCATGATAATTCTCCCTGAATGATGTTGACGGATACGGACGTTTCCCTTACCTCCCGAACCTGCATACGAGAAGCGGTTGCACAGCAGGATAAATCAAGGGAGATCAAGCATGAAGAGGACCGACATCCCTCCTCTTGCGGAATTTTCCCCGCACAGCAGACCATTGCGACATGGGCAGAACAGGGATACGGATCGGTTTCCGGAACCGTCACAAGAAATCGCACCTGTTTTTTGCCTAACTTCAGAGCTGCCGAACACAAAACATGTATAGTGTCTTCCCCCGCTTTCCAGCAGAAAGTGAGGATTCTTCTTGTATAATCCGTTTCATTAACCTTACTAAATCCATGAAACACCTTCTTCTCTTTGCACTTCTTCTGAGCGGCCTTTTCATTACCGGCTGCGGAGATGATCCGGCCGCAACCCCCGACACGCGCGAAATTTCGCTCGGGGCGGTTCTTGCTCTCGATGGCTCTCTTTCCTACTACGGCACGACTGCCGAGGCAGCACTGGAGTTAGCTGTGGAGGACATCAACCAGGAACTGGGAACGGAGATCAAACTGAATCCGATTTCTGTCAGGAACTCCCACACAAATCCGGACAGTGCACTGGCAGCCCTGCAGGCTCTCAAGGGGAGCGGCCTCAACATCGTTATCGGGCCGCAGAGCAGCAGCGAGGTTGAACATGTCAGAACCTATGCAGACGAGAACAACATGGTTCTGATCAGCCCTTCGAGTGTTGCCCGATCGCTGAACATCGAAGGAGACAACGTCTTCCGGTTCTCTCCCGACGATACCTACCAGGCAGATGCGATCGCCGCAATGGCAGCGAACGATCAGCTCAACGTCATGATCACAGTCTATCGGGATGATACCTGGGGTTTTGATCTTGCAAAACTGATAACGGAGAACTTCGAGAATCAGCAGATCCAGGCATATGAGAGTCTGTATTATGAACCGGCAGATACGGACTTCGGCTTTCTGCTGAATGAACTCGAGAATATCGTCAAGGGGAACGTAGACGTGTACGGTGCTGACAAGGTTGGCGTCTGTCTGCTTTCCTTCGGTGAAGCCGAAAAGATTCTTGAGCAGGCATCGACGAGACCGGAACTTGCCGGTGTGAAGTGGTATGGTGCCTCCGCCATTGCACAGAGTCCACGACTGCTGCAGAACCCGAAGGCAGCAGCTTTTGCTCAGACCACAGGGTATCCCTGTCCCATTCTTGCTCTTAACGAGAGTCTGAAGAGCAAGTGGGAGCCGTTGAAACAAAGGATCAAGTCAGCAACGGGACAGGAGGCCGACATCTATGCGCTTGTTGCCTACGATGCAGTGCAGGTTGCGGTCAGAAATCTGCTGGCCATCGAGAACGATGACGTCAGTGCCTTCATCGCAAAGCTTCCGGAGACCGCAGCTTCGTACACGGGAATGACCGGACCGATCGAACTGAACCCTGCCGGAGATCGCGCCATCGGGAACTATGATTTCTGGGCGATCCGCGACTCGGGGAACGGTCCCGAGTGGGAACGGGTCGCCTTCTATAACTCCACCACGAAGGTGCTGACGAGGAACTGATCGGC
>CBFGQN010000137.1:0-8373 GCA_965650895.1 uncultured Ignavibacteria bacterium
CTCGGTCGTCTGGCATTGCTGAAGTGTGCTGAGGGGATCGTCATCCCGTTGCCCGATCCCGAGGAGCGTCGGCGTTTGCTGCGGGAGGCGTATGACATGGTCCTGCAGGTGCTCCAGAGCGATGAGCCTGATGAAGACTCATGATGTCTTCTTCCCCTTGCGCAGACCAAGTCGGCGTTCCGCCCGTTGCTTGACTGCCGCAGCCGATCTCCCGATCTTCTTCGCTATGAAAGCATTTGACTTCTCGGTGTAGTATCGACGGATGATCGCATCTTCCTCCTCGGTGAACCGCTTCGGTGCCGGACCTCCAAGACCCAGGGCCTGAGAGCGGTAGAAGATGCTTCCAACCGTTCGGCCCATCTTCGCGGCCAACTCCTTGCGGGGAATGGTGCCGTACTCTCGGCGCAGCAGGTTGTCTTCTTTGGCTGTCCAGTTGGAGAGCGAGCGTCTGATCCCGAGTTTCTCTACTCGGTTGAGAACCGAAGGGACGGACCTGCCGATACGTGCGGCTACCTGCTTGATCGGCTCGATCGGATAGTATGTCCGGAGAATCCGGTCTTCCTTCGGGCTGTACTCGTTCCCGTTTGGCTCCCTCCGCAATCCCAACATGCCGGCACGTTGGCCGAGAGCTGCCGGAGTGCAGCCGATGCGGGCGGCCAGCTCTCTGTTGGGAATCTTCCCGTACATCTTCCGCATCAGTTGATCATCCTCCTTGCTCCAGTGATGGCGCATCGGCCTCTCTTCCTGAAGCTTCAGTATCCGGATGCGGCTCTCAACCGAACCGACCGATCGTCCCAACGCATCAGCCAGCTTGCGATATCCCATCGTGCCGTAGAGTTCCTTCAGTTTCCGAATCTCCCCGTCCGTCCAGGGATCGCCTGCCGGTGGAGCGGTCAGGCCGAGCTTCCGTGCGTGGGTACGGATTGCTCCGACGGACCGTCCCATCTTCCGGGACAACTCTGTGCCGGTCATTCGATGATACTCCCGGCGCAGGATCCGGTCTTCTTCTTCGGTCCATGCCTGTGCCGGTTCGGCCCGTCTTCCGGAGAGAGGGGGGAGGCCGAGAATGTGGGCGTGGGACTTCACCGACGCTGGTGTTCGCTCCAGACTCTGTGCCAGTTCCTTCAAGTTCTTGCGACCGAAATCGCGGCGCAGAATCTCTTTCTCTTCTTCGGTCCAGATGCGTCGTGACCAGTGGATGAGTCCGAGGTAGTGCAGATGGCCGATCACCGAGTCGATTGTCCGGTCGAGTAGTTCGGCGATCTCCTCAACGCTGTGCGTCGCGTAGAGTTCCTTCAGTCGTTCGGACTCCTCCTCGGTCCAGACATTCATGTGGAAGCCGGGAATCTTCAGCTTGTGCGCGCGATGGTGAACGCCATGCACGGTTCTGCCGAGCAGCGCAGCGGTGTAGACGGCTCCGTGGGTGGTATAGAACTTCTCAAGGGTTCGATCCTCCTGCTCACTCCAGGGCTTCCGCCGGTTGGAGGTATCCGGGGGGGGAGGTTCAGGTAGTTCGGTCCATCGACCGTGTCGTTTCTCAGCCATCTCTGTCGAATTGTCCGGATAGAATAGAGGTCGCTGTCATTGATAAAGTATACAAAAGGGAGGGAAGGTAGGAAATGGAAAGAGGCTACCGCTCCTGATGTATCATCCGCCGTGGCGGATACTCTGTTCAATCTCTACGCTATCGTTCCTGACACACGACCACAGTACTCCGCTCAAATACCAGCTCGTCCGGCTCGGTCACGATCCGGTTGGTGATGATGTATTCTTCGCCTTGGACAAATCCCGAGAGCTCGATCTCCGTGGTGTCGTCGGTTCTGCCGGTGGAGTGGGAGAGGAGGGAGGGGTCGTAGTCGAATGTGCTTGCCCCGATGGTCTGCCCCCGCTCGTTGAGAAATGCAGTCCAGTCGAAGGGGAAGCGTTCGCGGTCGCTCGGGTCTACCGGGGTTTTCTGTCTGTCGATCCAGGTGTTGAGCATGATGTCGGATGAGATTTACAGTTGGTTCTGCTTCGGTACGATGACGCGGCGTGACTCGCTGAAGATGACCACCAGGCGGTCGTTGCTTGTGTCGGGGACCACGGCGAAGCGGGAGAAGATGGAGCCGAGCTGGAGATCTGTTCCCGCAAGTGTTGTCGGCCGGTTCAGCAGTCCGGAGATGGAGATGTCCTGGCGATCTCGTCCGATGAGTGCTTGAAGAAAGTGGAGGGTGATCGTTGCCGCTGATTCTTGCTGAAGTTCGGAGGACAGATGCAGTCCTTTCAGCACTGCTGCTGTGGTGTTCGAGGCTTCCAGTTCGAGAGAGCCGATAACCAGTATCTGCCGTATCCTGACTGCTGTCTGTTCTGTTCCTGTCGTCATCCCGGCGCAGCTTGCCGTCCGAACAGGTGCGGCGCTTCCATCGCCAACAATGCGGACTTCCGAGATGAGCAATCCCTCTGTGCGAACTGTCCCCACGCTTCTCAGGTTCACGGCATCCGTAAGGATCATTCCTTTTCTCTGGACGGACTTCCCGGCGGCCCTGATCCCCTGACGGTTGAATGCCGAGAGCTGCAACCCGGCGAGCGTGAGCCGGGCGAAGATTGATTGTCGGCTCGTGCTCGCCACG
The DNA here is from genome assembly GCA_965650895.1 of uncultured Ignavibacteria bacterium. Taxonomy (GTDB): domain Bacteria; phylum Bacteroidota; class Ignavibacteria; order OLB7; family OLB7; genus JAGWAZ01. The sequence continues at coordinate 2,610 of CBFGQN010000137.1, forward strand.
GCAAGGAAGACCTCGACGGAACTCTCTGTCCGGATGGCCTCGATTCCGGACAGCGCGATCATACCGGTCCGAATCATCGTTGATCGACTCTTTCCGGAAGCGAGCGTCGTTCCTGCCGCTGATCGTAGTGGTCGAATCGCAGCCGTGCTGATAGAGGAAGGGAGAACCTGACTGACAGGGAATGTCGATCGTTGAAGCGTGCCTCTTTGCCGCACAGTCATGAGTACCTGAGCAGAGGGGAGAACCTGCCGCTGGAGGATACCCCGGTCTGTTGTAGTTGTGCGGTTTTGACTTCCGAGATTCGTGTTGATGGAGGTTCTGCCGGACTGGACCGCCTGATCCATGATGAGGGCTGAGAGATGTCGGCCGGATCGTGTCGCAACGACTTCGATACTGCTCACCGTTGCGAAGCCCGAGAGTGTGACCGTCTCACCGGCCGCACTCGCCGATGCGCCGAACTGCGTCTTGCCGAACTGTGATGTTCCGAACATGATGGCCTCCGGATCAGGTGACGTTGATGCCGATCAGCGGCATGTTCAGACCGGTTCGGTAGGAGTAGGGGGGCGAGAGCGTCAGCGGGAGGGTGCCGAACGTGTGGCCGGTCTGGATCAACTGACGTGTGCTGTTCAGTGCACTCTGCGGGAAGAGGTGGTAGAACCCGGCGTCGGCGATGCTTGCGGAGCGGACCTGGACCTGCGTTGCCGAGTTGTGAACGAAGGCCCCGGCGTACATCGCCGGCGGCAGCGTCTCATCGACGCTGACCGGTTTCAGTCCGGTCGAGTCGACCGGGAGGGTCCCGCCATCGACAACCAGCTCGAAGTCGAGTCCTCCGGTCGGTCGGTAGAGTCCGAGCCGTCCCTGCCCGCCGAGCGTTCCGGCACCGGCGATGTCGATCATCAGGGTGTCAATTGCTACTTCTTCGTAGACCAGGATCGGGACGAGGATCAACTGGTCCTTGTCGATGAACGTGCCGGCAAACCCGTCGTTGCGGTAGGGGACGGTATAGATGCCGGGAGCCATGCCCCAGCCGTTGACCTGAAACTGCTCAAGGCTAATGACCGCCTCCTGCAGTTCGGTGAGATGCTCGGCAGTCATCACCAACTCGACGGTGTCGCCACTTGACCACGCTTCGGCGTTCGTCCCGCCGTACCCCCGGCCTCCAGAGAGAACGGTAAAGTTGTTGCCGCTACGGGAGCCGACAAGAACCAGCTCGTTCTTTGTGCCGTCGGTGATGCGGAGGATCTGTTGCCCGCTCGGCCACGCAGAACCACCCGAAGGAATAGAAAACGCCGAAGCCCCCGCACCAATGTCGGCCGCGAGCGTCGAGGAGAGGTAGTTGCGAGCTTCAGAGAATGATGTTGACATAAGTTCATGTGTTTGCCCCCTTGAGGGGGCTGTCGAGCGAAGCGAGACGGGGGTGTCTTCTCCCTTGAGGGAGATGTCCCGCGAAGCGGGACAGAGGGTGCGCCGGCGATCTCGACTCCCTCTGAAATTCAGTTAGATCGCCACCAACCTCCCATCTACCCCGCACCACGCCCGTTTCCGCAGGCTCCAACCGGCGTGCCCCGCGCGAAGTCTTGACATCACGTCAAGCCGGGGCACTTCAGTCCGTCGTCCTGCTTCTGAACGGCCGTGCCTTGCTCCACGTCGTCAGTCGTCCCCTGCGGGTTGCTCACTTCGTCGCACAGCTCCTGCGTTTGCCCCCCTCCGGGTCCGCCTGCCGCCGTTCCGCTGCGCCATCGCCGTCCGGTCCTGATCGCTCTACCAGATCGTCACCAACTTCCGGTCGGCCAACGCGCCACGCCCGTTTCCGCAAGCTCCAACCGGCGTGCCCCGCGCGAAGCCTCGACCTTACATTAAGCCAGGGCCTTGCAGCCCGTCGTCCGGATCCGAAGCGGCCATGCTTCGCTCCACGTCAGGCTCCGCCCCGGCGCCACGCTCGCACGCTTCCGTCGCTTTGCTCCTCCAGCGACGCTCGCAGGCTCTGGGGCTCCGCCTGCCGCTCCACTCAGCATAGTCGCGAGAACCCGACTCCACACTCTATAAACTCCAGGAACTCTCAACTCTATGAACTCACCCTTACACCAGTTCAATCTCCAACTCCCCCACACTGATCTTCACCTGATCCCCGTTCTCGATCAACTTCGAGTTGTCCTTCACCACAAACCCCGCCCCGTCCGATCCGATGTCGATCGCCGCTCCTCCGTTCGTCAGCGACAGTTCCAGAATCCCCGCCCCGCTGTTGACCACGTAGTACGTCGAGTTTGCACTGACGCCGGAGGGGAGATCGAAGCCCGGACAGGCGACCAGTTGCACACGGTCTCCGTCGTTGTAGGGATGTGCCGGCACGACGAGCTGGTTCGCGTCTGTCCCGTAATCGGTGGAGAAGTCGAAGCGCTGTCCGTGCAGACGACAGATCGCCCAGAGTGTCCCGCCGACCGAGCCGTCAAGGATGCCGATGCCGTAAACCCTCTCGAGATCGCCGGTTGCGGAGCCGAAGTCGATCTCCAGACTGTTGTTGATGGTTCGGTTTGCCGGAACACCCCACAGGCCGTCGGAGTTCTTCCGGGCGAGACTCGGCCCGGTCTCCTCGACCCCTCCGGAGCCGTCGAGGTCCGGGAGGGTGGAGAAGAGGGCAAGCCAGGGGGTGATCTCCGCCCCGATGGCGTTGGCCTGACCGGTAAGGAACTTGAGTTGTTCGTGTGCGAAATGATCGCTGTAGACTGACATGATGATGTGTGATTATCTGATCTGTGGATGCTCTGTGTGTGCTCTTTGCTTCGGGGGCGGATCGGGATGATTTGGTTCTCTCCGGGTGTCCGGGCGTCGGCATAAAGCCGCCGCCTACCAGTGTTTGACTCTTGACTCCTGACCCTCGACTTCAGATTCCCTCAACCAACACATACCGCAACTCCCCCTTCCCGTATCGCTTCAACTCCGATCGGACCAGCGTGATGAAACTCTTCCACTGGTCCGGCGGGATCGTCTGGCAGCCGAGGCTTGAGGTCGATCCCCAGCCGCCCCGGTGGATGTTGATGCCGAACCAGCCGGTCTCCTCGTAGTCCGGACGGCCGTCGCGGATCACCGTCACCGGCGCGGCCTGACGCAACGCCATGTAGCGCATCCGGTGGAGTCCGGGACGGTATCGCCAGATCCCGGCCTTCAGCCGTGCCATCCCCTTGTGGGTTCCGGTTCCGTAGCCTCGACGGTACCGACTCGGATCGCAGTTGGCATTGAAGGTGACGTAGGCGGTGGGGGAGAGGAAGATGATCGCGTCATCGTAGAGTCCGCGGTCGTTGACGCCCGGCTTGCCGAGGGTGTTGGCGTAGTAGCCTCGGACGGCCAGCAGAACGACGTCGTCGCGTACGCTGCGTGATCGAAGCAGTCCCTCTGCTTCAGATCTGGTCAGTCTCGGTCGGGATGTGGGGCGGATCGTGCTCATATCTCTTCTCACTTGTTTGTTGTTGTGCTATTGCCCCCTTGAGGGGGCTGCCGAGCGAAGCGAGGCGGGGGTGCTTCTCCCTTGAGGGAGATGTCGAGCGAAGCGAGACAGAGGGTGTTGTCCCCTCGCCTACACTCTCTGCCAACTCCCCAAAGCCTACCAACCCCCTCACCGCACCTTCGTCTCCAGCGACTTTACCCGCATCTTCAACTCGATCAACTCCTCGTTGTTGGCATCGGCCACCTGCCCCTTTGCCACCAGCATTGCCACCTGCTGCTGCATCCGGGCCAGATCCTCGCCCATCGTCATCAGCTTCGCCATGTGGAAGCCCAACATCGCCAGGAGCATCGTCTCGATGATCAGGCGGAAGACATCTGTTCGCTGCATTGCTCGTTCTCCTGCTTCGGGTTCTTCTGGGGGATGCCGGTTCTGTGGGCCGCGCGCAGTTCACCGCAATCTCCCACTGCGCGCGGTGCGCTGCCCGGTTCGTTCTCAGGCGGCACGCGATTACGACCTTCTCCGACCGCCGCGAGCCTCGTCCTTGCCTGATCCGTTACCGCCGGACGGATCGTTCGTGTGGCTCGCTCTATGGTGGCGGTCCCCGCCCAATTCCGTCCGGGGCAGGCAGGTCGACCCCGGGGCTTCTTCGGGGCAGCGCGTCCTGTCGCAGTGGGGTCGCTGGGTGCCTGCGCGCTGTGTGCGGGTCGCTCGGTCGGGGTGTTCCCGGCTCTCTTTCCTCTCGGAGGTCTGTCATGTCTGCTTTCTCGTTTGCCTCGTCTCTTTCGGCTCTTCGTTCCTTCGCCGCTGCTCTGTCAGGTGCCTGGCTTGCCCCGGCGTCGGTCGTCTCGGCCGGTTCGCGGCTCTTCTGCTTCTCGGTCGGTTCCACGGCTGCGGTCGGGGGCTTTGTCCGTCGTGCCCGTTCTCTCGGCTTCTGTGTCGCCGTCGGCCGCTGTCCCTTCTCGGGTGTCTGGCTCGTCGGTGTCGGTCCGTCGGTCTCCTCGGCTCTTTCGGCGGTGCGCGGTCTTCGCGGTTGTTCGGCGGTCTCGCGTCTGCCGTCGGTCGTCCGGGTCTGGTCGCCGGTCTTCTCCGGTTTTCTCGGCTTCGGTGTCGGTCTCGGTCGTGCCCGCTCGGTTGCCGGTCTCGGCTGGGTCCGTCCGGGTTCTGTCTGCCGTGGCCTCTTCTGGCGTCGTCTCTCCCGTTCGCGCTGGCCGGTCCTCTGTGCCCGGCCGGGGGCGCTCGGTCGGCTTCGGTTGCCGTCGGGGTCAGTTCCTGCTCTGCCGTCGCCGGTCTTTCCTCCGTTTGCCCCGTCGGTCCGTCTCGGTTCTCCGTTCGCGCTGGTCCGGTTCCTGCTCGGTTCCGGTTGTCGTTCGGTCTGCTGGTTCGGTCCCGGCGCGCTGTGCTGTTCGGCGGTCTGTCGTGTCCGCTTCGGTTCGTTCGGTCGTGCCGCTCGCGCGTGTGCCTCTCTGGCCGGTTCGTGGTGCGTTCGTGCCTCCTCCGGCGGGGGCTGGGTCGTCTTCGTGCCGTTCGGCGGCTGGCCGGGTCTTCGGCCTCTGTTCGCGTCGCTCGGTTCGCTCTCCCGCTCGGGGCTTCTGGCCCCGTCCGGGGGAGAGATCGCGAATTATGCGAGATTCTCGGTCGCCTCAAATCGGACGGCATACCAGGTCATCGTTCCGACGACCCGGTCGAAGGTCGCCCGATCCGTCCGCCAGCTCAAGCCCTCGACAAAGGGGAAGCCGTTCACGATCCCGATGACGCGGTCGATCATGTCGAACACGCCGGGGACTTTGCCGGAGTTGCGGATCAGCGGCATCCCGATCTTGACGACGAGTCGGACCGACCGGCTGGAGCCGTCCGCAGCGTAGACGTAGGGTTCGATCCACATGCGGATCTCTCCGTTGGGACTGGTGACGTTGTCTCCGTTGTCGTCCGGCGTGACGAGGACAACGAAGAGTTCGGGGACGTCGCCGGTGAGCTTCTCGAAGGTGGTCTTCTCGGCCAGTCGGAGTTGCATGGAGATCGCTCCTCAGGATGATGTCTACAGCGGAGAAGGAGGCAACTTGTCGGCATCCTTGGTGAGGATGGCCTGCAGTCCGCTGAGGAGCGTGAAGAGGACGGCAACGATGATGAGCCAGACGGCCATGTCGGGACTCATCCTGACGGCCCCGTCGACGATCGTGACGCTGTTTGCGGTCAGGATGGTGGCCAGGAATCCGAGGACGATTTTGATGATCCCGGTCCAGGTGGTTTTGGGATTGTTCATAGTGGTCACCCATAGTTGAAGTTGTTGAACAAGTGAGCGTGAACGGATCACCCCGTTATCGG
>CBFGQN010000138.1:0-8361 GCA_965650895.1 uncultured Ignavibacteria bacterium
ACAACCGCACTCCAGTACTTTCCGAATTTTTCCTTTGCTTTTCCGGCCTCCCGGCGATTTTCGAACAACCCGAACACCGTCGATCCGCTTCCGGACATCAGGGCGAAGAAGGCGCCGTTGCTGTAGAGTCTCTCCCTGATCTCCCCGATTTCCGGATATGCCGCAAAGACCGGTTCCTCAAAATCATTGACCAGTCGGCCGCGCATCGAACCGGGAGTGCGCAGTCCCTTCCGCAGCAGAGAGACCAGGTCACTCTCCGCTCTCTGATCCGCTCTGCCGACTTCACGGTAGGCCCAGGGTGTCGGGATGTGAATTCCGGGGTTGACGATCAGGACGTGCCAGGGGAGGGAGATCTCCACCGGCGTCAGCCTCTCGCCGCGGGAACTTCCGTGGGCAACGCCGCCGTGAAGAAAGAAGGGGACATCGCTTCCGAGCGATGCGGCGATGCCGCACAGAGCTTCTTCATCAATTATTTGATTCCACACCTGGAGTGCTCCCCTGAGTACCGTCGCGGCATCCGAACTTCCTCCTCCCAGACCCGCTCCGGTCGGAATGCGTTTCCGCAAAACGATCTCCAGCCCCCGGTCCTCTCCCAGGTGTTCGCGTGCGGCCCGTGCCGCCTTCACACACAGGTTCTCCCCCATCGGCTCGCGTTGCAGTGCATCGTTCCCCTTGACCGTGCAGGTGATCGTTTCATCATCCCGTAATCTCAACGTGATCTCATCACACAGATCAATCGCCGCAAAGATCGTGTTGATGTCGTGATACCCGTCCTCGCGGCGGCGAAGGATTTCCAGTCCGAGATTGATCTTGGCCGGAGCCGATAGCTGAAGTTCCGTCATGAATCCTGCGCCTCAGTTCTGCTGTGAATCGGCTGACGTTGCCCGGGGAATCATGTCGACCGAGGTGTAGACCGGCAGATTCCGCAACCGGAAACTTTCCACTTCCCGGTCGGCTCCGGCCGACGGACCGCCGATCCGGAGGACGGCGTCGCACCGTTCGGCAAGGGCAAGGGAGAGGGGCATCATCAGATTCCCATACTCCTCTTCTCCGGCCGCCTCGATAATCGGCAACCCGAGATTGACGCCGATCACCGGCACGTGCCCCCGACGGAACAGGGTCAGAGCCGCACGGTTCATCTCCTCAAGATTCTTCTTCCAGACGTCAGGATTGTCCGAACCGGAACGGTAGGGACCGGCGATCATGATCCACATGGAGTTGTTCATGTCGTTTTGTTTGATTGAACGGGGCCATAAAGATATATTTCTCCGGCTCAACAAGACAGGGGAAGATATGGGAGAGAATCTTATGGATCGGAAGGAAGAAGAGATCACAGAGCCGGGTCCGCCTGCCACGACCGTCACTCCACCGCCGGAGGCGGCCGCCGAGGAGAAGGAGATCCGGTTTCTGCAGGGACCGCAGACCCGCCGGTTCGAGCTGGGGAGGGCGATCCGCATCTTCCGGGAATTCATGCGGGGATTCCGGGCGCTCCACTTTGTCGGACCTTGCGTGACGGTCTTCGGTTCGGCCCGGTTCCGCGAGGATCATCGCTACTACCGGATGGCGCAGGAGGTGGGGCGGGAGTTGGCCGAGACCGGCTTTACGGTGATGACCGGCGGAGGGCCGGGGATCATGGAGGGGGCCAACCGCGGGGCGAAGGAGGCCGGCGGATTCTCGATCGGCTGCAACATCGAACTGCCGATGGAACAACGTCCGAATCCCTTTCTGGACAAGTGGGTCACCTTCCGCTATTTCTTTGTCCGCAAGTTGATGCTCGTCAAATACTCCTACGCCTTCGTCATCATGCCGGGGGGCTTCGGTACGCTCGACGAGTTGTTTGAAACTTCCACGCTCATCCAGACCGGAAAGATCCGGAACTTCCCGCTGGTCATCATGGGAAAGGATTTCTGGCAACCGATGCTCGACGCACTGCAGGAGACGATGGTGACCGGGGAGACGATCGACCAGGCCGATCTCGACCGGTTCATCATCACCGATTCTCCGGCCGAGGCGGTTGCCAGGATTCGGGAGATCGCGCTGAACGAGTTCGGCCTGCGGTACGGCCCGAAGCCGAGACGGCGGAAGTGGTTGTGGGAGTAGGGGACGGTATTGGGTTGCGTTTCTCTGCTCCGGACAGGTATACTCCGAAGTTGCCGAGAACATAAAGAGATGACATTGACCGACTGTTCTTTGTGGCATCGGGTCTTGACGGGGAGATTTACCATCCGCCGCGGCGGACACCAAAGGCACGAAGAATCACAAAGGTCTGATCTTTGTGGTTCATCCTTCCGGCGATAATTCTCTATCGATCCTACTGAAAACCTCTGACCGCCACAAACGAAAGAACCGAGATCACCACCCAGAGAAGAACACCCTGAACGAACGGGCGGAGTCCCAGCTCCCGGATCGTGCCGAGCGAAAGACCGGCGCCGATCAGAAACAGCGTCACGGTCATCCCCTGTCGCGCAACGGCCGTGATGCCGTTGAAGACGGCAGGATCGATACTCTCTCCAGACAGCGTCCGCAGTGCCGAGGCGACCACGAAGAGGAGGATGAACCAGGGAATCGTGATCTTCCCCTTTCGTTCGCGCCGGATCATGGAGAAGAGAAGAACCAGCGGGACGATCCAGAGGGCACGGGTCAGCTTCACGGTCACCGCGATGTCCAGCGCTTCGGTCCCGTATGCCGAGGCGGCACCGACCACCGAACTGGTATCGTGGATGGCGACCGCGGCCCAGAGACCGAACTCCGGCTGCGACAGACCGAAGAGATGACCGATTGCCGGGAAGAGAAAGAGGGCGACGGCGTTCAGGACGAAGACGATGCCGAGCGAGACGCTCATCTCATCGGAGGATGCGTCGATCACCGGGCCGACGGCGGCGATGGCACTCCCGCCGCAAATAGCCGTGCCGCTGGAGATCAGCGTCGAGGTGTTCGAGCGGGTCCGCAGAAGTCGCCCGAGTCCGAGTCCGAGAAGAAGAGTGCCGATGATCGTGACGGCGGCAAAGAGGAAGCCGGAGCTCCCCGCCTCGGCCACCCCCTGAAGGTTCATCCCGAAGCCGAGTCCCACCACCGATGCCTGCAACAGCCGCTTCGTCCATCTTCCGCTCTCCCTTGCGTACGGATTGCCGATGAGAAGTGCAAAGAGAATACCGACGGCCAGGGCAATCGGCGGTGAGATGAAGGGGAGGGAGCAGAGGAGGAGCAGGAGGAAAAAGAGGAACCGCCGGACGGACGGCTTCAATCGCAACGGTCCGCCGGACGGTTCGTTTATCGTGTCGGGATCTGTCTCCTTCTTTGGCTGTATCATGTCCTGTGTTCCGGACCGGATTCCGTATCGGAAGAAAAAAGAATCTACGGCAATTCCGGTCCGCACTTCGCTACAGCCTGTCAGTCCTCCAATTGCAGATTCCCGGAACTCTGTACGGTTATCACTCCTGAATGATCTTCACAATCCTTCCCGTCAGAACATCTTCTTCGACAAGGATCTTTCCCACGGTCACCGGCAGCGAGAACCTGCGGGGACCGGCACTGCCGGGGTTGAAGTAGAGCACGTTCTTTTGTCGTTCGATGCGGGGGCGATGGGTGTGTCCGGTGATGACCGCATCGAATCCGGCCGCTTCGGGCTTCAGGTTCAGGTCTTCCGGGCGATGGAGGACGTAGAGATATTTCCCCTCCCACGCAACAACGGCCGTCATCGGTATCGGTCGCCACTCCTCGCCGGTGTCGACGTTCCCCCGGACCGCGTGGACCGGGGCGATCTCCCGGAGCCGGTCGAGAATCGCGGGATCGCCGACGTCTCCGGCATGGATAATCAGTTCGCTCCCCTCAAGAGCTTCCATCGCCTCCGGTCTCAGCAGACCGTGCGTGTCGGAGATCACTCCAATGTGTCGACTCTTCATAATGGATCAGTCAAGGTCCTCTCTTTGTGCTCCCGGCGACTTCGGGGTATATCAGCCCGGAAAGGATGAACCGCCAGGTCACCATCCGCCGCGGCGGATGGTAAATCTTCCTGTCAAGCCCGGACGCCACGAAGAACAGAAGGCAATATCTTCAAAATGCAGGACGCAATGTACCGACACGATCGCATCCCCCGTTCAGAATTCGATCCGGTAGCTGAGGTTCGGAATGATGATCGCCTCGTTGTTCCCCTCCACTCGTTGCGTGGCGAAGTTGTACCGGTCTCCGTAGAACTCCTTGACTCCGGTGGCGTTCAGCACGTTCAGCGCGATGGTCGACGTGTGCCCCCGTCCGTTGATCCGGAAGCTGAGTGTCGTGTGGAGCAGAAACGTGGGATCGGCCCCTATCGAAAAGGCACGTTCTTCATCGTAGACCACATCTTCCGCCGCGACTGAGGCGGGAAGGTCGACCGGAGTGCGCCGGTCTCCCCCCTGAAACGTTGTCCGGACGTTCAGACTCAGGACGTTCCTGCCTTCCTCACCAAGATTCCATTCCTTCCCGCACAACAGGTTGACGACATAGTTCCTGTTGAACCGCGTGTCGCGCCAGAGGCCGTCTCCCCCCGCATAGCGTGACTCGAAGAGGGAACCGCTCAGCAGGAAGTAGTAGCCGTCCTTCAGGAAGTGCTCCAGCGTCAGGTCGATCCCGTAGTTCCGTCCCTTCCCATCGTTCGTCAGCGAGTCGTTCAGGAACCAGTCGTTCTCCATGTTGATGAAGGAGAAGGGACTGTTCGGCACGACCGGGATGCTGAAGAGGTATTGATAGTAGGGCTCGATCTTCAGACGGAAGTCGGGGGTGATCTCCAGATCATAACTCAGAACCAGATGGTGAGCCTTCGAGAAGTCAAGGTCCCTGTTCGGGTAGAGAATGGCGTCGCCGGCTTCGGCTTGGGCAAGATAGAAGTTGAGTCGTTCCAGTCGACTGTGGAGTCCGTAGGCGATGCCGAGTCTCTGGTCGGGCCGGAACCCCCACGCGATTCCGGCACGCGGTTCCACCGTGTAGTGACCATTCAGCGTGAAGAACTGTCCGTGCAGTCCCAGCGTCGCCTGCCATGCGTTGCCGAGCGATATGATCGAACTGGTGTAGGCGCTCAACAGAAAGCCGGTCCCGCTCCGGTCAACGATGGTCTGAAGTCCTTCCTCCGGTTCGGGCGCTCTCTTCAACAGCATGTCGTAGTTGAGTGCGGTCAGTTCCAGTCCGGTCCTGTTCAGGTGGTCCTTTCCCACCTCCGCATTGATGAAAGAAGAGAGAACGGCGTTCCAGGTTGTCGAGGTGATCTTCTCATCGGGATGGAGTCGCAGTTCCGTGTCGATCCTTTCGGTCGACAAATCGATCCCGTTGCCGCCGACGGCCAGACTCGACCTGAAGAAGGCGTCTCCGCTCAGCGGCAGCGTGTAGTTGATGCCGGCCGCGCCCATGAACTGATCGACCGATTGTTCCTGTCTGTCCTGAAGGTACTGCCATTGTGTGCTGTCGGTCTCCGCACTCTGACCCGAGCCGTCGATCCCTCCGATGCCCCAGACCGAGAGGATGCCCGTGGCGTTCATGGGGAAGTGGAGTTTGAACGACAGGTCCTGATAGTGTGTGCCGTCGGCATCGTCCGGCAGCAGGGGGTGAAGCAGAGAGAGGGTGGAGTAGCGATAGTTGAAGATGTAGGATGAACTCTTCCCCTCGACAAAAGGGCCTTCCGAGGCGAGATCGATGCCGATCAGGCCGATCTGCGCGCGGTGCTCCCGTTGCCGGGGATTCCCCCGTCGCATACGGATATCGAAGATGCCGGAGAGTGCGTTGCCGTACTCGGCCGGAAAGGCACCGGTCAGGAAATCGGAGTTGTCGAGCAGATGGCTGCTCAGAACCGTCAGTCCCCCTCCGCCGAAAACCTCCAGATCGGCGAAATGATTCGGGTTCGGAATTTCCACACCCTCCATGCGCCACGCGGTCGACTTCGGAGCGTTGCCCCGGATCACCACACCGTTGTTGCCGACGGCTCCGGCTACCCCGGCAAAGGAGGAGGCCAGTCGGGCCGGATCGTCGAATCCCCCCGCATACCGGCTCCCCTCCTCGACGCTCAGCATTCGCGCACTCGTAACGGCCGTCCGGTTCAGGGCTCTTCCCTTGAGGGTCCGGGCTTTGATGACCACCTCATCGCCGGTTTCGGAGGATTCGATCAGACTGACCGTGAGGAAGACTTCCTTGCCGGAACCGACGATGATCTCCTTCAGGAGGACCGGTTCATATCCGAGCGACGACACCCGGATATCGTAGCGTCCCACCGGCACGCCGATCAGTCTGAACTCTCCGGAAGCGTTCGTCGCACCGCCGATCACCGGATCGGTCCCCTCAAGAATCACCGTTGCCCCCGGAATCGGCATGCGCGACGCCTCGTCGAGGACCTGACCGCCGACGGTCTGAGTCGGAGACTGGGCCGGAAGCGCTCCACCCGGAAGGGAGAGCAGAAGCAGGAGCACCCGGATGATCCTGTGTGTCCGGATGCGATGATGCGCGTTTGGTTCTCTTGTCATACTCCCGTAGCTTGATTTCCATTCCGCCGGAATCCCTCTGTCCGGGTCTTCCGATGCGATTTCAGTGAACGGGAAACTAATCCTCCCGGTCGGGGAGGTTCAATACTGATATATCAGTAATCTGATGGAACGGCTTTCGACACTTCTTGAAGAGTACAACCGGGTGCTCTCGGCGCAGCGATTTGTCGCCGATGAACTGGACTACGGGATACTGGAAGGACACGTTCCGTTTCTGGAACAGCTTGCGCGGATCGGCAACAGCTCCGTTTCGGTCTTCGATCTCCACAGAAAAGAGCACGTCTACACCTCTCCGGCATACCATCTGATGCTGGGATACGACATCGATGCCGTCGAGGACGATCTCTTCTTTGACCGGAAGATCCATCCGGAAGACTACGTGGCGTTGCTTGAGCACGGGATCGAAATGATGCGCTTCTGCTTCGATCTCTCTCCGGATAAACGAAAGGACTTCAAGCTGGTGAACGAGTACCGGATGGAGAACGGGGGGGGAGAATACGTCCGCGTGATCGAGCAGCATCAGGCGCTGGAGCTGGATCGGCGGGGGAATCTGTGGCTTGCCCTCAGCCTTGTCGATATTTCGCCGGATGGGGATGTCGGTACGGGAGTGAAGAGTCACCTGATGAATTTCCGGACGGGAGAACTGTTCCGTTTTCCGGTCGGCAGACCCCGGAAAGACTCCTCCCTTCCGAAACTCAGTGCGCGGGAACAGGAAGTGCTGGGTCTGATACGGGAGGGACTGATCAGCAAGGAGATTGCCGACCGGCTCTACATCAGCGTCCACACGGTCAACACGCATCGCCAGCGGATTCTGGAGAAGCTCAAGGTCGGCAACTCGCACGAGGCGATCATCTATGCTTCACGGCTTGGTCTGCTCGGGTGAACGAAAGACGTCGGATACCGACTCTCTTGATCCTTGTTCGGTCTTACCTGCCCTGATTTACCGGAAGTGGAATGATTCGTACATTACGGCATGAAAACGAAGAGTGAGAGAAGACTAATAGATTTGTTTGCAGGAGCGGGAGGGCTGACGTTGGGATTCACCGAAGCGTTCGGGCATACCTTCGTTCCGGTTTGGGCGAACGACTTCAACCGGGATGCCTGCGCCACATACAACGCAAATTTCGGCGAACATTGCACGTACGGTGATCTTGTCGCTTTGCTTGATGATCCTGCCGTTCGAATTCCGGAAGCCGACATTGTTATCGGCGGACCGCCGTGTCAGGGGTTCAGTCTCTTGAATAAGAACCGGGAAGACGATCCCCGAAAACAGATGTGGCGTCCCTTTCTGGAAGTCGTCAGGCGATCCGGAGCCGATGTGTTTGTCATGGAAAACGTCCCGCAACTTCTCGGTTCTCCCGAACATGAGGATATCATCCGGGCTGCTGAAGAAATGGGTTTCAGGCTTGCATGGAAGAAGTTGCTTGCAGCCGATTACGGCGTTCCGCAAACGCGGCATCGTGCCTTTATTCTCGGGTGTCGGTTCGCAGATCCCGACAGAGTATTTCCTCCGAGGAAGACTCATTATAACCCAAGCAACGGATATGCAAACGCTACCCCCTCGCTGTTTGAAGATGACGGTATTGTCGGGATACCGAAGCCATGGAATACCGTGCGTTCGGCTATCGGAGATCTTCCGGTACCGGTCGGAACGGAACTGCGAAGCGAGCCGGCTCCTCTTGATCTTCATTTCGGGCGCACACCCACTCAAATGAGTATGCAGCGTTACCGGGCGATTACGGAAGAAGGAATGAATCGTGTCGATCTGCTGGAGCGTGCGCCGGAACTGACGCCGGATTGCTGGAAACGGAAGAAGTCGGGAGGAACGGATCTGTTCGGGCGTCTTTGGTGGAACCGTCCC
>CBFGQN010000139.1:0-8348 GCA_965650895.1 uncultured Ignavibacteria bacterium
GAGCGCGATCCGGGGATGTGGATATCATCGCCCAGCACCTTTCGGCAAACGGCGACCGGCTCTGGGTCGATCCCGAAAATCCACCGGTCGTCAGCTCCAACCCCCGCGCCCGCGAACTCTCCCCTTCGGTCACGGTCGACTCCATCGGATTGACGGTAACGTTTGAAATGGTCTTCAACGAAGAAGATGCGAAGAAAGGCCCCCTCCGCGTGGTCGGTGCGCAGCGACTTGATGCGCTGGGGTATCCGGTGTGGAACGGCGGAGACCGTGCCCAGATCATCCGTGCAAAGAACCGGACCGTTGAGAAACCGATGGCCGTCGCTGATGGAAGCGGAGGAACCTATATCGTGATGGAGGGGATCGATTCGGCCACCGGCGACCGGGACGTCTTCGCACAGTATCTGGACAAAAACGGAAAGAGGACATGGGGAAAAGAAGGGTACGGTCTTCCGGTCTTCTTCGGTCCGATGCCCGAATCAAACGCCTGCGTGACGACCGATTCCTACGGCGGCCTGATCGTCGTGGCGATTGAGGGATTCACCTACCGTCTGGAATCGACGAAGTCGAACGACAGCACAATTATCGCCCAGCGAATCAACGCAAAAGGAGAACCGACCTGGGGTGGAACCGATGCGAATCTGATCCTGGCCCGATGCCAGATCGGAGAACACGGGATGAAGATTGTCAGGACACAATGACGCCCCTGTAACGTCTGCAAATTGAGTGAGGCCGGATCGAAAGGCAAATCGATCCGGCCTCAACATTATATTGATCCCGGCACTTTACTCCCCGAACAACCCCGGTTCCCCGATCCCTTTGCTGATGCCGAAATGCTCGTAAGCTTTCCGCGTCGCCTCCCGTCCGCGGGGTGTCCGCTGCATAAACCCTTCCTGGATCAGATAGGGTTCGTAAACCTCCTCGACCGTCCCCGGCTCCTCGCCGACGGCAATGGCCAGCGTGTTCAGTCCGACCGGACCGCCGTTGAACTTCTCGATCATCGAAAGGAGAATCCGCTTGTCCATGTCATCCAGTCCGTGCTCGTCGACCTCCAGAGCCGACAGAGCCATATCGGCGATCTCCCTTGTGACGATCCCGTCCCCTTTGACATCGGCGAAGTCCCGCGTTCGACGCAGAAGCCGGTTGGCGATGCGGGGAGTTCCCCGCGATCTGCGGGCAATCTCGAACGCCCCGGCATCCTCGATCCGGATGTCCAGAATACCGGCCGAGCGATTGATGACGTGGAAAAGATCCTCAACGCTGTAGTAGTCCAGTCGCGAAATAATACCGAAGCGACTCCTGAGCGGGGCGGTCAGAAGTCCCTGACGGGTGGTCGCGCCGATCAGCGTGAACGGCGGCAACGTCAGCGGAACGGAGCGGGCGCTCGGTCCGGTATCGATCATGATGTCGATCCGGTAATCCTCCATCGCCGAGTAGAGATACTCCTCGATCACCGGCGACAACCGGTGAATCTCGTCGATGAAGAGGACGTCCCCTTCATCAAGCGAGGTCAGGAGTCCGGCAAGGTCCCCCGCCTTCTCCAGCACCGGACCGGACGTTGTCTTGATGTCGGCCCCCATCTCATTGGAGATGATATGACTCAGCGTCGTCTTGCCGAGTCCCGGAGGACCGTTCAGCAGAACGTGATCCAGCGCCTCTCCCCGCATACGGGCCGCTTTGATAAAGACCGAAAGGTTCTCCACCACCTTCCGCTGACCGACAAACTCTTCAAACCCCTGCGGTCGAAGTGCCGCCTCGATTTCCTGTTCCTTCGGGTTCAGCGGCTCGGCCCGCGTCGTCCCTTCATGTCGTCTCTCTGCCATGATCTCTATAGTGTATAGTTCAATAGTTGATTCGTTGAAGAGTTTGATGGTTGCAACAATCCTTCCTCCCCTCATAGCTGACCCTTCACTGGATTTCCGATTTTCAAATGACGATTGCCAAATCCCCCCTCATTGCTGACAGCTCATAGCTGACTGCTGACTGCTCACTGCCCACCCCCCTCAAACCCATTGCTGATAGCTCATTGCTGACTGCTCACTCCCCATCCCCCTCAAACCCATTGCTGATAGCTCATTGCTGACTGCTCACTCCCCCCTCACTCCTCATTGCTGATAGCTCATTGCTGACTGCTCACTCCCCATCCCCCTCACTCTTCATTGCTGACAGCTCATAGCTGACTGCTGACAGCTCATAGCTCACCTTCCCCTCACCCCCTCATACAACCACCCGCAGAACTCATGCAGCAGCATCGACTGCCGGAACAGTTCGGGAGCCAGATCCGGACTTGCCACAAGCTCATCCGGCAATTTCTTCATCGTCCACAACTGCTTGTAGCGGAGCAGATCAATCGCCGGGTGGTCCGGATCGTACCCCCCCGGAGCACGTTTCAGTTGTTCTCCCTGAACCGGAGCGAACGTCTCCTCGATTTCACTCATCAATCTCCGCAACCGTTCCGGATCGGCCTCGATACTCCGCCGCAGATTCTTCAGTCCTTCCCCTTCAAGAAAATAGGCTCCGGCTCCGAAGAACGACGCCCCGGGTTCAATGTGAATATAACCTCCGATCCCTTTCTTCGGCTCGTCGGCATAGGGAAGCGTCGCTCCGATATTCGTCTTGAACGGCTTCTTCTCCTTGCTGAACCGCGTGTCCCGGTATATCCGGAAGATTCCCTTCTTCGGATCGGGATTCCAATGCAACCCCTTCTCGCGGGACATACGCCCCAACTCGGCAAGAAGCGTCTCCATCGGAAACATCAGTTCCTCCTTCAGCACCCCTTTCCGCTCATCGGTCAGCCACTCACGTCTGTTGTTCTTCTTCAGTTGCCGCAGAAACGTCATCCCCTTTTCGGAGAAGCCGGGAAAGGGGGGATAGTCGTAGAGAGAAAGCTCCATGGTAATGCCGGTCGGTTATGTTCGATGAATGATTGTCGATTTGCGAATGATGTTGCCGGAAGTCCGGATCGAAATTCAATTTCATGCAAAGCAGGCAACAACGGAATTACTCCACTCATTGCATCAAGTCGTAGTGAAAACTTCGAAACGCCTGAACGACAGGGTTCTTTCCCTCTGCATTGTCACACCGTCTTTTCCGTGCCGATCACCCTCGACACTTCCCCGCGATAGCCGAACATTCTGCCGATCAACTTCAGCGCTCCGGGCGATCCGGTCTGGATGTAGATCTGGTCGGCGGCCCGCCTGATGCCCTGCGACCATGAGGGATAGGCGTGGACCGTGTTCGAGATTTCGCGCAGCGAGAGGGAGTGGCGCATCGCCAAGGCGACCTCGTGAATCAATTCTCCGGCCCCGGCACCGACGATGTGCGCACCCAGAATGCGACCGGAGAGTGGAAGATAATGAAGAACGATCAGCCCCTCCTCCCGTCCGGTGATCCTGGCCCGGTCCAGATGGCTGTAGGGGAAGCGGATCGTCCTGAACGCCCGCCCCTTCTTCTCAAGTTCATCGGTCGTCAGACCGACGCGGGCAAGTTCGGGATCGGTGAAGATGACCGACGGCACAACATCGCGGTCGCGGGCCGAAGGGATTTTCAGCATAATCCGCGTGACGGCCGTCTTCGCCATGTTCTCGGCCACGTGCGTGAAGTCGGGCCCCTGAGCAATATCGCCGCAGGCGTAGATGTGGGAAACGGAGGTCTGGCAGGAATGATTGATCGCGATACCGGTCTCGTCCCACTCCACTGCGGCATTCTCCAGTTTCAACGCATCGACGTTCGGGCTTCTGCCGACTCCGGCAAACAGGACATCGCATCTGACGGATCGGGGAACACCGGAACCCGATGAGGAAAGATGAAGTTCAATCTCCTCCCCCTCCACGTTCCCCGATACGATACTGCAACCGGTAT
Source organism: uncultured Ignavibacteria bacterium (assembly GCA_965650895.1). GTDB lineage: Bacteria > Bacteroidota > Ignavibacteria > OLB7 > OLB7 > JAGWAZ01. Next base: position 3,859 of record CBFGQN010000139.1, read on the forward strand.
GGATCTCGACCCCTTCACTCCGCAATTGTCCGACGAGAATATCACGCACTTCCGGCTCGGCGTCGGCCAGAAGAGTTCCCTGCCGTTCAATAATCGTCACCCCGCTCCCCAACCGCCGGAACGCCTGGGCAAGCTCCACGCCGACCGATCCGCCGCCGATAAGAACAAGGTGTTGTGGAAGCGTTTCCAGATCAAAGATTGAGGATGTGGTCAGGATGCGTTCGGTCGGCACCCCCGCAATTTCCGGCATTTTCGGAGAGGCCCCGGAACAGATCACAATATAGCGGGCCGTCAGCCTCTCCTCTCCCCCCTCGCTCTCCACCAGAATCGTATGGGGATCGACAAACGACGCATTCCCTTTTCGGACTTCGACGTTATGCTCGGCAAGAACTTCGGGAGAATCGGACTCGCGGTAGATCTTCCGGCGGGTCGCGCGGACCGATTCCATCACCCGGGCAAAGTCGATCGTCATGTCCGAAGTCCGAATGCCGCAGGAAGCACCTCTGGCAATCTCCGCAGCGATTCCGGCAATATCGAGCAGCGCCTTCGACGGGACACAACCGGTCCAGGTACAGTCCCCACCCGGTTTCTCCCGTTCAACCATCGTCACCTTTCCTCCCAGCGAAGCGGTCAAGCCGGCGGCGGTCAGTCCGGCCGATCCCCCTCCGATCACAATCACGTCGTAGTCACGGTCCTTCATACTCTCTTTCTCCTGACGGCTTAGCTGAAAAGAAAAAGCGCGCGAACCGACCGAAGCCGATTCGCGCGCTGTATTGTCATCTGACCCGGTTCCGGAATTCCGGTCGACCGAACTCAGGACGGTTTGCGTTTTGTTCTGTCGAGCCTGTCAAGTTCATCCCGAATCTGGGCGGCTTTTTCGTAATCTTCCCGCTTGACGGCATCTTCCAGCTTTGCCTGAAGCTGTTCGGAGAGCGTCAGCGGACGTTCTTCTTCGGAATATTCTCCCTCCTCCTCTTCTTCCTCCATCTCGTCATCGCTGTCATAGAACTCGTCATCGTCGATCTGGATGCCGGCGTTGACCAGAACTTCCTCGTAGACGTAGATCGGCGCGCCGAACCGGATTGCCAGCGCGATGGCATCCGACGGTCTGGCATCCACCTCCGTCGGCGTCCCCTCCAGCCTGATCACCGCGTAGAACGTCCCCTCTTTCAGGTCGGTAATCGTCACATCAGCCAGGGTCGATCCCAGCGTCTCTATCACGGTCTTCATCAGATCGTGCGTAATCGGTCGCGGCGGCTGGATTGCCTCCATCTCAAGGGCGATCGCCTGCGCCAGGTCCTGTCCGATCAGGATCGACATCCGCCGCTCCCCTCCGGTTTCCTGCAGGATCAGCGCATACGCTCCGCTATTCTGTGGGCTTGACGTCAGCCCGATTACTTCCATCCGAACTCGTTCCACAATCCGCTCCGTAGATCCTGGACGTTAACACTTAGAATATAGCGATTGATCGAACAATCGACACGATTAGTTTCTTGCAGCCCGAATTTCTTCGGTCAGCAAAGGCAGAACCTCGAATACATCACCGACGATTCCGTAGTCCGCCACACCGAAGATCGGCGCATCCTTGTCCTTGTTGATGGCGACAATATACTTCGAGCCGGACATTCCGGCCAGATGTTGTACCGCTCCGCTGATGGCACAGGCCACGTAGAGCGTCGGAGAGACGGTCTTTCCGGTCTGCCCCACCTGCTCGGCATGCGGACGCCAACCGGCGTCAACCACCGCACGGGATGCGCCGACGGCCGCATCGAGAACTTCGGCCAGTTCCTCGACGAGGTGGAAGTTCTCCGGTCCCTTCAGACCCCGTCCTCCTGAGACGATAACATCGGAGTCGGCAACGTCCTTCTTGCCGGTGTTGACACGTGTCTCGACGACTTTTGAGCGGAAATCGGCATCCCCGAACTCGACCTGTCCGCTTCTGGCCGATACTGTTGCCGGCGATTCCGCCGGGGTAGCGGTGAAGACGTTCGGTCGGATCGACACGACTTTCTTCGGCGTCGTGATCTTCACCTCGGCCAGTCCTTTGCCGGCGTAGACCGGTCGCGTAAACCGGAGATCATCTCCACTTCCGCCGAAATGAACGACATCCGGGGCCAGACCGGCCTCCAGGCGGACGGCGATGCGCGGAGCCAGATCCTTCCCGTGGGCGGTATGGCTGATCAGCACCAGATCGGCCCCCTCGGCCCCGGCAACCGAGGCGATGGCCCGGGCCACGGCACCCGAATCGTACTCGCCGAGCCGGTCATCCTCAACGGTGATGACGTCCGATACGCCGTACTGGCCAAGCTGCTCGGCAAGTGAGGCAACGCCCGAGCCGACAATCAGTCCGGTGACGCTCCCTCCGCTCATCGAAGCAAGCTCACGTGCGGCGGTCATCACCTCGAAAGCGTTCTTCTTCAACGCACCGTTTCGCGTTTCAGCAAATGCAAGAATCTTCATGGATCAATGAAAAAGTAAAAATGAAAAATTCAAAAGAACAGAACGACGGATTCTCCCGGCTCATCATCGCTCGGGTGAGCTTAGATGACCTTCGCATCTTCACGCAGGAGTCGCACAAGTTCCCTGACGCCTTCCGGCGTACCGTCGAGAATCTTTCCGCCGCTCTTCTGTTCCGGCTTGCCGAGACTGACGGTTTCGACGCGGACAGTGGCCGGGTTTGCGTCGCGCTCCTCGATCGGTTTCTGCTTCGCCTTCATGATATCCGGCAGCTTCGGATAGCGAGGTTCGTTCAGCCCTTTCTGTGCGGTGATCACGCACGGCAGCGAGGTCGTCACCACCTCTTTCCCCCCTTCAATGTCCCGCTCGGCCCGAACCGACGTTCCGTCGATTTCCAGCTTCGTGACGAAGGAGACAACCGGACGATCCAGAAGCTCGGCTACGGTCGGCCCCATCTGGGCCGAATCATAATCGATCGACTGACGACCGAACAACACAATGTCGGGATTCAGTTCCTTCAGCACCCCTGCAAGCTGTGAGGCCACCGAGAAAGAATCGGCTTTCGCCTCGTCCTTGACCAGAATCGCCTTGTCGGCCCCCATCGCAAGACCGAGACGGATGTTCTCCTTTGCCGAGTCGTTTCCGACACAGAGAAGCGTTACCTCTCCCCCATGGGCTTCGCGCAACTTCAGGCCCTCCTCCACGGCAAACTCGTCGTACGGATTCAGGATAAACTTGACGCCGGCCGGGTCGATTCCCTTGCCGTCCGGACCGACCTGAATCTTCGTGGTGGTATCGGGCGTCTGGCTGACGCAGACAACGATATTCATAGTATTCTCTGTTATTGTTTCGATAAAAAGGAGTCAAAATATAAGCCTCCCGCCACGACAATGGCGAGAGGCTCAACCAATAATCACAATTGACGCTACTTGAGAAGAACCAGACGTCCCTGCCTCTGTCCGCCGCTCGACCTCAGTCTCCAGAAGTAGGTTCCCGGAGCCAGTCCGTCCATGGTAATCGCCAACGTGTGGACCCCGGCTTCATACGGTCTTCGATCTTCTCCCCCGACTTCCCTGCCGAGTTCATCATACAGACTGAACGTCAGCTCGGACGGTCGTTCGAGTCGGAAGGTCAGAAGAGCGTTCCCCCGCGTCGGGTTCGGGTGAATGACGGCGGAAACGTCGGAACCATCCTCCTCCTTTACCGACGAGGGGAGCCGGTTTACCTCCAGATCGTCAACATACCACCCGTCGGCGTGGCTCAGCGATGAGGTCACCATCCGGAGGCGGAAGAGAAGCAGGCGTTCCGAGCCGTCGTGCGTGTATGTCTCCCCGACCCGCTGCCAGTCTCCCGGATCGGCCTGACGGTCCTCCCATCCCGCATAATCGTCGATCCCGAACTCCGCAATCCCCTGCCAGGTAGTCCCCGTATCCCGACTCACCTCCAGAAGGGCCGAATCGCCGTTGAGGACAATGCAGATATGGTCAAAGCTGACCGTCCAGTCCTCGCCGGATCGGGCAAGAACCGGATAGAAGATCGTGGAGTAGTCCTGCCTCCCGCGATAGTTTCCGTCGGGAGAATCGGTAAGGGAAGTGGAGCCGGAGAAAGCGATCTCCGTTGTCTCGCTCCACGTTCCGGTGTTCAGGAACCGCGACGGGCGGTCATCGAGATTCACCATATAGGGGTCAACCGTTCCCGCATACAGCACTACCGTATCGCTCAACGGACTCTCGTTCGGCGGCTGCGAAGCGTCGACCGTCGTGAAGGTGTAGCGATAGTACCCCCGATCCGAAGGCGTGTCGTCGACCTTGATCAATTGTCCCGTATCGGCCGCCGTCAGATTTTCTTCGCGAAGAAGCGTTCCGTCCCGATAAATGCGAAGCAGCGAAAGGTTGGTATAGGGCGTCACCGAATCGGCCCGGGTCGTCGGGATCTCCAGAAAGATTGAAGCGGTCGGCCGGTACTGATTCACGCTCGCAACAGTCGGCGATCCGGGCAGTTTTGCCCCTCCTTAGCGGAACTCCACATCCCGC
>CBFGQN010000140.1:0-8338 GCA_965650895.1 uncultured Ignavibacteria bacterium
AGACGCCCCCGACGGAAAAGGGATCGTCGGACAGTCCGGATACTTCGACGCCGCGCCGCGAAGAGAGCCGTAAGAAGGAACAGGAAGGAGAGAAGTCTTCCGCAGAGGAAAAGGGGCAAACCGAAGGGTCGCGAAAGAAGAGCAGCTCGCGCCGCAGACCGAAACGGAGCGGCAAGCCCGAAGAACAATCCGGCGGAGAGGATACGAGAGCACAGGAACCCCGGGAGAAGCCCTCCGCCTCATCTGAGGAGAAAGGAAAAACCCAAACCGAAGAGAAACCCGCTCCCGCCCGATCAACCCGCAAAGGGAGAGGGAAGAAATCCGGAAAGAAACCGGAAGGAGATCAGGGATCCGGCAACGCCGACTCCGGAACCGAAAGTGAGGAGAAGAAGACTCCCGAAGCGAAACCGGAGTCCGGGAAGAAGTCTGCAAGCGAAGGGACCGAAAGTCCATCCGGCAGCGGTTCGTCACGTCGCCGAGGGGGCAAGCGCCCTGCCCGGAAGTCGGGAGATGGAGGCGACCAGGAGCGGAAGCCCCGCACGATGGATGCGCAGTTGCCGACATTCCAGACGAAGCGGTTCGGAGAGATCACGATTTCGCTGGAGAGGGGTCAGGAACTTCTGACGCAGGTAACGCGCGAGTCGTATGCTTCGAAAGGAGTGAAAGTCTCCACAAAGATTTCCCTGCCCGGTCGCTTTCTGGTCCTGATGCCTCTTGACCCGGCCGTCGGTATCTCGCGCAAGGTGCAGGACCCGAAGGAGCGTCGCCGACTGCGGGGAATCGCCCGGAAGATGCTCCCCGAAGGCTTCGGCTGCATCATCCGGACGGTGGCGCAGGACAAGGACTCGGAGATGCTGGAACAGGAACTCCGGATGCTGCTCGACCGCTGGAAGGAGATCGACGAGAAGCTGAAAAACGCGAAAGCGCCTCTTCTTCTCTACAAGGATCAGTCGGTAGCCAACACGGTGATGCGGGATCTGTTCACCCCCGATGTCTCCCGCGTGGTGATCGACAACAAGAGTCTCTATCAGGAGACCTGCGATTACGTCTCCTGGGCCGCTCCCGCCCTGCTGAACAAGATCGAACACTACAACGGCCGTACGCCGATCTTCCAGCAGTTCGGCGTCGAGAAGGAGCTGGACAAGATGCTCGGCTCGAAGGTCTGGCTGTCGACCGGCGGCTATCTGATTCTGGAACAGACCGAGGCGATGATGGTGATCGACGTCAACTCCGGTCGCTACGCCAAGGAGAAGGAACAGGAACTGAACGCGCTGAAGATCAATCTGGAATCGGCGCGCGAGATCGCCCGGCAGATCAGATTGCGGGATATCGGCGGACTGATCGTGATCGACTTCATCGATCTCTACGATGAGAAGAACCGCAAGAAGGTCTACGACGAACTGAAGAAGGAACTGAGCCGTGATCGCGCCAAGTCCGTTGTCCTGCCGATGACGCAGTTCGGCATCATCCAGATGACCCGCCAGCGGGTTCGCCAGCAGCTTGTACAGACGATGTCCGAACCCTGCCCGACCTGCAAGGGGAAGGGAATCGTCCAGTCGAAAAGCACAATTCTCCGCCGCATCGAACGCTGGCTTGGGGCCTTCCGCGCCGAGACGCGCGAGTTCCGCCTGACGCTGACGGCCAACCCGCATGTGATCGAATTCATGACCGAAGGAGATGCGATGAGCCGCCTGACGAAGCTGATGCTGAAATACTTCGTCCGGATCAAGGTAGTCCCCGACGATTCGCTCGACATGGAAGATTTCCGCTTCTTCTCGATCCGGCGCCAGGCGGACGTGACGCAGGAATATATGGAGAAGTGAGAGGGTCGGAGGATCAGCAGTGAGCCGTGAGTTATCAGCTTTCAGCTATGAGCCGTGAGCCAGCAGCTTTGAGCCGTGAGCTTTCAGCTTTGAGCCGTGAGCTATGAGTTATCAGTAGTCGGCTTTGAGGTGAGGGGGAAGATTTCAGGCGTCGGTGGTGAGTTGTCGGTCTGCGGTTCGGAGTGAAGGAGAGCGTATAAAAAAAGTCGATGGTGTTCTGAGTTCGCTTACACAGGCTATAATCCAGCAACAGTGACAATACCTGAAACGCATCAACAGCAATCATCATAGTTCAATATCACAACTGATAACTGAAAGCTCAAAGCTGCTGACCCACGGCTCATAACTGATAGCTCATAGCTGAAAGCTGATAACTCACGGCTCATAGCTGATAGCTCAAAGCTCATATCTGACCGCTCACAACACATCTTGAACATTTCCCTGACCATACTCGGCTCCACCGGATCGATCGGCACTCAGACGCTTGAGGTCGTGCGGGAACACCCCGAACGGTTTCGCGTCCGCCATCTGACGACGAACAAAAATCTTGATCTGCTTGAAGAACAGATTCGGGAGTTTGAACCGGAGAGCGTAGTCATTTGTGATCCGGAAGCGGCCGGGGAAGGAGAGAAACGTTTCGGTGACCGGGTGAAGGTGCTCTTCGGAGAGGAAGCGTGCGTGTCGGCGGCAACCGATCCGGAGGTCGACACGGTGATGAGCGCAATGGTCGGCTTTGCGGGTCTACGCCCGACGATCGAGGCGGCCCGCGCCGGCAAACGGATTGCACTGGCGAACAAGGAGACGCTGGTCGTGGCCGGCCATCTGATCAACCGGGCACTGGAGGGGAGCGGCGGACTTCTCCTTCCGGTCGACAGCGAACACAGCGCCGTCTTTCAATCGCTGGTCGGCGAGGATCGTTCTCCCCTGCTGAAGATTATTCTGACCGCCTCGGGAGGACCGTTCCGGCAGACTCCGGTCGGAGAGTTCGGAGCGATCACACCGGAACGGGCACTGAAGCATCCGAACTGGGATATGGGGGCGAAGATCACCATCGACTCGGCGACGATGATGAACAAGGGACTGGAGGTGATCGAGGCAAGCAGACTCTTCGACGTCGATGCCGAGCAGATCGACGTGGTGGTCCATCCGGAATCGATCATCCACTCGATGGTCCTTTTTCACGACGGATCAATCAAGGCGCAACTGAGTCTCCCCGACATGCGTATGCCGATCCGCTACGCGCTCGGCTGGCCGGAGCGGATCGCAGGAACGTTCGAGCCGCTCGATCTTCCGAAGCTCGGCTCGCTGACCTTCGAAGCGCCCGATCCCGAACGCTTCCCCTGCCTGGATCTGGCATATCAGGCACTGCGACGGGACGGAACGGCACCGACGATCCTGAACGCTGCAAACGAGGTGGCAGTGGCGGCATTTCTTGAGGGATCGATCCGGTTTATTGATATTCCAAGGGTGATTGAACAGGCACTGGAGGAAATCTCCGTCCTCGATCACCCTTCATTGCAGGATATATTCGAGACCGATAAACGAACACGCGAAGTTGTTCGTTCGTATGGCGTCGGTTTGAGTTCGTAGAGTTGAGAGTTCCTGGAGTTTATAGAGTGTGGGAGGCCGGAGAGGACTCTGCGGCGATACCGATCTGCGACATTGGTCCAACTGATTTTCCGATTTCAACAGATGAAGCACGATGCCTGACATTTTCATTACCATTCTAGCCTTCGTTATTCTCATCGGCGTTCTGGTCTTTATCCACGAACTGGGTCATTTTCTTGCAGCCCGCTGGACCGGAATGCGGGCCGAGGTGTTTGCCGTCGGTATGGGTCCCCGCATTCTGGGATGGAACCGGATCAACGGGTTCTCCTTCGGCAAGCTGCCTGAGGATATCGAGCTGGGGGTCAACACGGACTACCGCATCGCCGCCTTTCCGATCGGCGGCTACGTGAAGATCCTCGGTATGATCGACGAGAGCATGGATACCGATTTTGCCGAGAAAGAACCGGAACCGTGGGAGTTCCGGAGCAAGAACACCTTCCAGAAAGCCTTTGTCCTATCGGCCGGCGTCCTGATGAACATCCTGCTGGCCATCGCCATCTTTGCCGGCCTGAAGTTTTTCCACGGCGACGAGATCTGGAACACGACGACAATCGGTCCGCTTCCCCAGAAAGGGGCGACTGCCGTGGCGTATGATGCCGGTCTTCGTCAGGGAGACCGGGTTGTCTCGATCAACGGCGAGAAGGTGGAGAACTATCAGGAACTGCGCGAGCAGATCTACATCACGCAAGCCGGTGAAGATCTTGGGTTCCAGGTGGAGCGGGACGGGATGCCGATGACGATCAGTATTCCCCGCTCGGAGATTCCGGCCAACCCGAACGAGCAGGGTTCCATCATCGTTCCGGATAATCTGGGTATTGCAGTCAACAGCGTGCTGGGAGGTTCTCCGGCTTATGACGCCGGAATTGAACACGGCGATATTATCGTGGCTCTCGACGGTCGTCCCATCGGAACCACGGATGAGTTCATCAACTATGTCGGCGAGCATCAATCCGACCCCGTTACGCTGACTGTCAAGCGTGGTGAAGAGGAATTCGTCAAGAGCATTACGCCCGACGAGGGGAAGCTGGGTGTCGGTATAAAGGTGACCTATAACGGCCCGACTTCACGGAAAACCTACGGTGTCGGGGCGGCTCTTGCCGGAGGAGTCAACGAGGTTGTCAAACATGTGACCACGATGGTCAATCTGATCGGCGATCTCTTTGCCGGAAAGCAGAAACTGAACGAGTCGATTGCCGGTCCGGTAAAGATTTTCGAGATGGCCGGGGAGACCTTCGCCCTCGGTCCGGTCTGGTTCCTGACATTGATGGCCTCTCTGTCGGTGATGCTCGCTTTCCTGAACATCCTGCCGATCCCGGCTCTCGACGGCGGACATCTGGTCTTCGTTCTGGTCGAAGGGATCATGCGACGGGAAGTCCCGCTGAAGGTTCGCATCGCCGCCCAGCAGGTCGGGTTTCTGCTCCTGCTCGGCTTCATGGTCTTCGTCTTCTACAACGATTTCACCAGATAACGGGGTGGCCCCCTGAATCGTTCGTATATTCCGGCAGCGATCATCATCCGTGTGATCGCTGCCGTTTTTTCTTGGTGGTTCTTTGTGCCCTTTGAGTCTTTGTGGTAGATCTTGACACCAACGCACGAAGAATCACCAGGGCCGGATAAGACAAACAGGGAGATATGTCGCAACCTCGCATACTGGTCTCGAACGACGATGGAATTTTCTCGAAAGGCATTCGCGCGCTGGCGGCTGAACTCGGCAAACTCGGGCACGTCGACGTCGTGGCCCCGAACGCACAGCAGAGCGCGGTCGGTCATGCGTTGACCGTTGCAGTGCCGCTGAGGGTGGAACGCCACGAGCATAACGACAGGTTCTTCGGCTGGTCGGTCAACGGGACGCCGGCAGACTGCGTGAAGCTGGCCGCCCGCCATATCCTCCCTTACCAACCCGATCTGCTTGTCAGCGGCATCAATCACGGACGGAATACCGCAATCTCTCTGGTCTACTCCGGAACGGTCTCCGGCGCCACCGAAGGGACGATGCTGGGAATCCCGTCGATCGCCGTCTCGCTCGATGATTTTTCACCCGAAGCCGACTTCACCGCCGCCGCACGGTATGCCCGGCGGATCGCCCGACAGGTTCTGCAGAACGGACTCCCCCCCGGCGTCCTGCTGAACGTGAACGTGCCGGCGATTGCCGAAGAGGAGATCAAGGGGATACGAACGGCACCACAGGGAGAGTCGTACTGGAACGATCACTACGACGAGCGGATCGACCCGATGGACCGGACATACTACTGGCTGCACGGAGATTATGTGATTGTCGGAGAAGAGAGCGACGACCACATCCTGAACGACGGCTATGTCTCGGTGACGCCGATCCATTACCGGCTGACCGATGAGGAGATGCTCCGGCAACTTCAGACCTGGACGTTCGACGATGACGAAACGGAGATTCCGGTGAACCTATCGGGCGGGGAATCATGAGGCCGGGATTTCTGGTCGCCGAAGGGCTTGCCTCGATTCGCCGCGTTCCCGGCGCCTCGATCATCGGGGCACTGCTGACCGGCGTCTCCCTGGCAATCGTCGGAGGTTTTCTTCTGATCGTCCTCGGTTACCGGAGCGAACTTGACGACGCCCGGGCCTCGGCCGTCGTCGAGGTGTTTCTCTCCGACAGTCTGTCGCCGGAAGAAGGTCGGGAGACCGCCCGCAGAATCGGAGAACTCCCCGAAGTCCTCTCGACCAGACTCCGGACACCGGAAGAAGGGGCCGAACTCTTCGGCAGCGCAATCCGCCTGGACACCGGCATCACCGGAGGAGTCCTGCCGTTGCCGACGACGATCCGGGTCGATCTGCGGGAAGAATCCCGTACGTCCGCCCAGATCGAATCGATCCGGAGCCGACTGATGACGATGCCGGGAGTCGAAGATGCGGCATTTGCCAGCGACCTGCTGAAGACCGTAGAGGAACGGCTTCTCCTCTTCTCCCGTATCGCTCTGCTGGTCGGCGGACTTCTTCTTCTCGGCGTCATCGGTATCGTGGCGGTCACCGCTCAGTTGACCGTGGTCACGCGCCGCTCGATGATCCGGACGATGCGCCTGCTGGGTGCCGAACGCCGATGGATCATCGCCCCGTTCGTTCTGCAAGGCTTTCTGATCGGACTGGCCGGAGGAACCATTGCCGCCGCCGGACTCTTCGGTATGGGAGAATCGATCCCGGAACTCCGCGCCGGTATCGACGGAGCGTATTTGATACCGGGATTGATCGCCACGGCTCTGCTGGGAGGAGTGCTCGGACTGATCGGCTCGGGAATTGCCGGAGGATACTCGATCCGGAAGAATTAACGGGGGGAAATTCAAAATGAAAAATTCGAAAAAGAGAGGAGGAGTTCAAGCCTGAACGAATGCACCGACGACGACCACAGTAGCTCAAACGGAAGCAGTGCCGATCATCCTCTTCCGTTTTTGAATTTTTCATTTTTCATTTTGAATTGAACTTGACGCGCGCCGATCGCTATATCCTTCGCCAGTTCGTCCAGACCTTCTTTTTCGGTCTGCTGGCCTTCATCACGATCTACATCGTTGTGGATCTGATCGAGCATCTGGATGATTTCTCCGACCGGAATGTCCCGTTCGGGATCATCCTTCAGTACTACCTCTATTCGGTTCCGGACATCGCCAAACTGATCGCGCCGATCTCGATGCTGCTGGCCGCCCTCTTCACGTTCAGCCGACTCGACTCCACTCATGAACTGACGGCTTTCCGTTCGGCAGGACTCGGCATGAAACGTATTGCACTTCCCCTGCTGACGTTCGGTTTTCTTGTAGGGGGAGGAATGATCTGGTTCAACGGCTGGCTGGTGCCGGAGGTCAACGCGCTCCGCTTCGAGATCGACCGGGAATATCTGGGACAGCACATCCGCGGCGGGGCAAGCAACGTGTTGCTTCGGCTCTCCCCCACTCTCACGCTTCACATGGATTACTTCGATCCGGACAAGAACATCGCCAACACCGTCAGTCTGGAACGGCTCGATACGAACGCCCTCCTGCTGGTGCCGCGAACGATCTCCGCAACGGGAGAAAACGAAACGGGTATCGCCGGAGTCGATTCCATCAGGACACTTGCAGTAGTCGAGCGGATCGATGCGAGGAGCATGGAGTACGACTCGGTGACCGGCGTCTGGACAATGGTCAACGGCATCGCACGGAACCTGCGGGATCCGGAGCAGATCGCAGCCACCCCGTTCGGGGAACGGCAGATCGAGGGACTCCCCGTAACACCCGAAGAACTGATGCTGACGCAGCAGAGTCCGGAAGAGCTGACGCTGACCGAATTGCGGGAACGGATCGAACGGGAGGAACGGAGCGGCAGGGACGTACGGAAGCTTCTGATCGACTACCATTCGATCTTCTCCTTCCCCTTCGCCGCCTTCATCGTCGTCTTCTTCGGCATCCCCTTCAGTTCGACGCAGCGCAAAGGGGGGGCGGCGGTTCCGATCGCACTGACCGCGCTGATCAGCGCGATTTACCTCATCTTCACCGAAGTCAGCAAAACCCTCAGCTTCACCGCCGATGTCCCGCCGGTGGTCACCGCATGGCTGGCGAACGGACTCTTTCTGATTCTCGGATTGATCAATCTGTTCCGGGCGGACAGAGGATGAAGTTCACATTCGAGAACGGGGTCGATCGCAGGTGGATCAGGGAAAGGAACATGATCTCTGCAAGTCACCTTGGTGATTTTTTGTGCCCTTCGTGACTTTGTGGTAAAGTTTCCGCGTCGTGGAAGATTCACCACAAAGTCACCAAGGACACAAAGAAATCACAAAGACGTATGAACGGGTTTCCTCTACCACGACAAGTTTTGTCCGGTTCTACTTCCCCGCTTCCAGTCTCTTTTCAAGTAAAAAGGTCGGTGTCTGTTCGAGCGAGGCGAGTTCGCTGCGGCCGCGGAATCCG
>CBFGQN010000141.1:0-8328 GCA_965650895.1 uncultured Ignavibacteria bacterium
AGCTTGTTCGTAGTTCCGTCCCTCACGCAAAGATCCAGCGCCTCGACGTGAGCCGGGCGCGCGCGCTAACGGGCGTCGCGGCGGTCCTGACGGCCGGCGATGTGCCGCGCAAGAGATTCGGTTTTACGGTCCAAGACGAGGAACTCTTCGTCGGCGATTTGCCGAACGGTCTCTATCTGCTCCGGCTGGTCGCGGGAGAGGACTCGTTGGTCGAGCCGGTTCTGGTGCAGAGGTGAAATCACACACGGATCGGAACGGATTGCCGCGGATCTGATCCGTCGAATCCGTTTCGATCCGTTCAATCCGTGTACCATCAATCTACAGTCCCCTCTCTCCTCCGACCGATCCATTTGATCACCCCGAAAACACCCAGCGCAAGCAGAAGAGAGAGGAACGCAAATGCCGGCACCGTCTCCGGTCCCACAGACTCGAAGAACTGTCCGATCAGCCAGGGGAGCGTCATCCCTCCGGCAGCCGCTCCCACGAAGAACCAACCGGTGACGCTTCCGCTCAATCGCATTCGTTCGCCGGCCAGCGCCATCGTCATCGGGAAGATCGAGGCGATGGCGAATCCGTACAACGTGGTTCCCAGAGCGACCGTCGTGAACGTCCGCCCGGTAAGGGCGATCAGGATGACCGCGCCGATGCCGAAGAGAATATCGAGCGGGAGAATCTGTTCCGGAGAGAATCTTCTGGCCAGCAGGATCCCGAGCAGTCGTCCCGCCGTCAGTCCGGTCCAGAAAAGAGAAGTCAGCAGTGCCGCCGATGTCTCATCGGCCAGATCGCGGGCAACGGCATAGGAGAAGATCCATCCGCTGAACGACGCTTCGGCTCCGACATAGAGAAAAAAGATCAGACCGATCAGCAGGGGAAGGCTTTTTCGGATTGGTGGCGAAGATGCTTCTTCATGGGAAATTTCATGAGGTTCCGGCGTCGGCAGGCGAAGAAAGAGGAGAGAAAGAACCCCGACCGGCAGGGCGATTGCCGTGAACGCTCCGGCGATACCGGTTTCGAGATTGAAGGAGAGTCCGAGCAGTGCCGGAGCCGCCGCAGCGCCGATGCCGAAAGAGAAGTGGAGTCCGTTCATATAGGGGGCGACTTTCTCCCGATGGAGCCGGACGAGCAACGTGTTCGATCCGACGTGGAGTCCTCCTTCGCAGATGCCGGCGATCAGAACAAGAAACATCATCAGGGGAAAACTTCCGGTAAAGGGAGCGATGATAAGTGTGGGAAACAGAGCGGCAAGGGCCGCACTCATCACCCGATGCCCCGGAAACCGGTCGTACATGCCGCCGATCAGGAATGCCCCGGCCATTGCTCCGAAGGCTTTCGCGGTAAAGAGGAGAGCAATCGTTTCGGTCGACGTCCCGACGTTTGCCCGCAGGGTCGGAAGGGCCGGACCGAGAACCGCTCCGGAAAGTCCCATCGTTACCAGGAGGGCGAAGTAGTGCCAGGTGATCTTCCCGGTGTCCGACTGCCTCATCGATCTTTACTCGAAAAGAGATGACGGATCCTGTCCCTGAGCCGCGTACAGAAGAATGACGAGTGTGATGCTGACGATCAGGCCGAGTGTCGCCTTTCCCAGATCGCTGAAGATCATCGCCTGTACGCGGGTCTTCAGTTTCATGCCGAGCCGAGCCCGCATGGCAAACTCACGCCCGCCGAGCAATCCAAGAAAGACCCACGTCGTGCTCATCGGCAGTTTCGCCTCCCACAGACCGAGCAGATTGTACTTGAAGAGCATCAGGACCATGCCGTAGAACAGATCGATAAGGGTAGCCGAGCGGATATCCTGGGTGTTGGTCTTTTTGTTGACGATCTTCTGAATAGCTCCCCCCTGAGCGCGGAAAATGAGGGCGAGAAGAGCGAGAATGACCACAAGGGAAAACGCGAACTCGACGGGAGTCAGGTTCTTCCCTCCGCCAAGATAGATATAGATGTTTGCCAGATCCTGCTGAAGCCACTGCCACCAGAGAAAACCGGTCGACAGCCATTGGGCGGCGGTCCAGACCTTCCGGTTTGTCCAGATCGACCGATCCGAACCGAGCGGATGATCGTGGAACCGCTTCTCGGTCGACTTTGCGATCAGGTAGTAGATGATGATCGCCGAGAGGAATGCCACGCCGTAGCCGAACAGCGATTTGTTCAACATACCGGGGAGGCTTCCTGCCGAGAAGAACGTAAGGATCAGGAATGTGGTGCTGACCGGCAGACCGAGTCGGGTGATAATCAGCAGGACGATCGGCGGAATCAGATACCAGAGAGACAGGGTTTCCGGGCTTGCGATCTTGTCGAGCCGACCATAAGTCACATCGTTGTTGAGGTAACCGAGGATCAGCACGGTCACAAGAATGGTTCCGGCAAAAATCCAGAGGACCCACCAGGGGCGATGATTGTTCGAGCTGAGATAGGTTCCGAGCGTCTGGATCACGTCGTTTCCGACGACCGAGTAGGAGGCCAGCGCAAAGCCGGCATACATAACGAAAGGCGTCAGGTCCATTCAGGTCAGGTTCGTGTGCTTCGGTGAACAGTCTTCCGGATCTCCGGCACTGATTTGAAGCGGCAAAGATACGATTCCGGACTCTTGCCCGAACCGCCATGATTCAGATCGATAATCTTTCAATCGTCCTGCCTATATTCCTCTCCGTTGTCACACATATTCCCGAGCGTATCTATGCGACCACGTATCTATTATTCCTCGCACCATCTCTGGGCGGCCGATCGCTGGGCGTCGGAAGCGGCCCGCATCGAACGGGAGTGGGAGGGAGCTCCCCGATTCAGCATCGAGCATCGCGCATTTGTGACGAATGCCGTCTTCTCGGCCGTTGCGTTTCTGGAAGCGGCGATCAACGAGCTGTTTCAGGATGCCTACGATGAGCATCTGGCCTATATCTCTCCTCTCAGTCCTGCCGTCCGCTCCTCGCTTGCCGATTTCTGGCGGATCATTGCCGAACACAACATCCGGGCCCGCTCACGCTTCGGAACGACCGAGAAGTATGAGGTTGCTCTTGCGCTGACGCAGAACGAGCCCCTTGATCGGGATGACGAGATCTATCGGGATGTCCGTCTGGTGATCCGCGTCCAGAATGCTCTGGTTCACTACAAACCGAGCAAGCTGATGGAGATCGACAAATCGGGCTTCGACGAATCGCTTCACGGGAAGTTCCCGTTGAACCCGATCATGACCGGGACGGAAAATCCGTTTTTCCCCGACAAAGCCCTCGGAGCCGGTTGTGCCCGGTGGGGAATCGATTCCTGTCGGGAGTTTGCCGACCGTTTTTTTGCGCTGATCGGGGTTCGTCCGAATTATCAGGGGGCGGTGTTTGAGTGAGCCGGTGGGTGAATCGGGAGAAGAGGAGAGGCCCGGCAGTTGTGGAGTAGAACAGGAATCACGCATCCGCCGCCGCGGACGCAAAGGATACATGCCCGATTATCGTACGAAGACTGACACGCATTCTGCATTGCGGAATCCGGTTCGACTGCCGTAAGTTCCCCGTTCAATTATGCGACAACAGCTCCGACAGCTCTCAGGGGATACGGCGATCTATGGTGTGACGACCATTGTTCAGCGTTTTCTCTCGTTTCTTCTGACGCCCTTCTATACGCACTTTCTGCTTCCCGAGGAGCTGGGGATTCAGGCCGATCTTTTTGTCATCATTGCCTTCCTTCTGGTTCTGGCGAATGCCGGAATGGAGTCCGCCTATTTTCGCTACGATGCCGCCGCCGCCACCGATGGCGAACGGCGGGCGACCTTCTGGAATGCGATCGGCGTCAACTGGAGCGTTGCCGGCATTCTGGGCGTCCTCTTCATTCTCTTTCCGGAGGTCTTCAATCGGGTCACGTTCATGAACCTTCCGGAGGAATATCTCTATCTCGTCCGGATGGCCGGCGTCATCATAGCGCTCGATTCGATGAGTATGATTCCGCTGGGACTCCTTCGGATGCGGCGGCGGGCTTTCAAGTTCGGCGTGATCAAGATCGCCTCGATTCTGGTGAACGTTCTGCTGAATGTTATTCTCGTCGGTTTTCTCGACATGAAGCTGGAGGGCATCTTTATTGCCGGCATCGCCCAGTCGGTGACGCAGTTCGGTCTGACGCTCCCCTTCGCCGCCCTGATGCGTCCGATCACGTTCAGTCCGGAATTGCGGCGCATGATGATCCGCTTCGGTCTGCCGACCATCGGTTCCGGACTTTCGATGATTGCCCTTCAACTGATCGACCGGCCGATCATCCGCTCGATTGCCGGACACGACGCTCTCGGTCTGTACCAGGCGAACTACCGTCTCGGCATCGTGATGATCGTCTTCGTCTCGGTATTTGAATTCGCATGGCGTCCCTTCTTCCTGCAGCAGGCTTCGAAGGAGAACGCCCGGGAACTGTATGCACGGATTTTCACTTACTTCAATCTGATCGCCAGATTCATTCTTTTGAGCGTCGCCTTCTTCATCCCGAACATCGCCGCTTTTCCCATCCCGTTTACCGACGCGACGTTCATCAACGAAATCTACTGGCCGGGACTCGGCATCGTGCCGATTGTTCTCTGGGCCTATCTCTTCAACGGATGGTATACGAACTTTATCGCCGGGGTCTATATCGAGAAGAAGACCGCTTCGCTTCTCTGGATCACGCTTGCTGGAGCGGCGATCGAGGCCATCCTCTGTTTCGCTCTTGTTCCGGCAATCGGCATTGCCGGAGGTGCCTGGGCGACGGTCAGTGCCTACTGCGTGATGGCCGTTTCTCTCTACATCTATATCCGGCGGTACTATCCGATTCCGTATGAATGGGGGAGAGTGGGATTGATTCTGGTGGGAGTTCTCGGGCTGCTCGGGGCGAACCTGTGGTGGGTGGATGCCGGAGATCTCTCCTTCAAAGCGGTTGTGCAGCGGCTTCTGCTTCTGGTCGGCTTTCCGGTCTGGCTGATCCTGACCGGGTTCTTCACCCGTTCGGAGCGGAAGGAAATGGAGCGTCTGTTCCGGATGTTGCGGCGGAGGGGAGGATGATGTTCTGGGGACGGAGAAAGGCGGGACCGAACCTTGTCGGAACAGGCATTCTGCTTGCCGTTGCGGGTCTTCTTGCACTTTCGATATATGGCCTGATCGATCTTCTCAATATCACGTTCCCCTCCTATTGGAGCGGACCTGTCTTCTACGGATCGCTCCTTATCGCCACCCTGCTCGTCGTCCGCTACTACGACCGGATGCCTCCGGAGTGGGTCGGTCTCGGTCTGCACCGGTGGGTTCGTCGGGAGATCGGATGGGGTATTCTGATCGGTGCGGGAATGGCTCTCCTGGCTTGGAGTCCTGCTGCGATCTTCGGCTCGGTCGAGTTTCGCGGAGTGGAGCAGTACGACCGTTTTCTCTACTGGGGACTTTTCATCCTTGCGAGCGGAATCGGCGAGGAACTTCTTTTTCGGGGCTATCTCTTTCAGCGGGGCATTGAACTCTTCGGTAGTGGCGTTGCCGTCGTTCTGTTCTCTGCGGGATTTGCTCTGGCTCATCTGGGCAATCCCGATATTACCCCGGTCGGACTGATCAATATTTTTCTTGGAGGGATTTTTTTCTCGGCCTGTTATCTCGCCGTCGGGTCTCTCTGGTTGCCGATGGCGGTTCACGTCTCCTGGAACATGATGCTGACGCTTGTGCTGGGAACGCCTGCAAGCGGTTGGCTGTTTGAAGAGTCGGTCTGGCTGACGACGGTCAACCGTTACGATTTTCTGACCGGCGGAGCCTTCGGTCCGGAAGGGGGAATCGGTGCGACGCTGGCGCTCGTTGTCGGGGGAGTCTTTCTGCTGGTCTTTCGCTCTCTTCGCATGGCTCCGTGGAGTTTCTCCCGTATCTTTTTTGCGTTTTACGCACGTCGGCGCGAGGAAGCGCAGGACACGGAAGGGCAATATCTCCCCCGTCATAGAGGAACAAACCTTTGATCATCATACCAGTCTATCCCCGCGCTGCATCTTCCGGATGCACGCATACCCTGGATCAACTATCTGGAGGAATCGATGAAACGAATGCATAGTGCGGCAATCGTCGCTATTATCACCATTGTCATCTTCGTCGCGGTCCCGCATCGCGCGCAGGCGCAGTGGATTCTCCTTGAGGATACCGCCCACCAAATGGTGCAGGAGGGACTCGATGAGATGTACAATATGAACCATACGAAAGCAAACGAAATTTTTACCGCATTGGCGCAGCGGATGCCGGAACATCCGGCCGGCCATTTTCTTCTGGCATTGAACGACTGGTGGAAGATCAAGCCCAACATTGCCGACAAGGCAGCCGTCGATAAATATTCCAGGTCCTTTAACTCCCATCTTGACAGATCGATCGCTATCTGCGATTCGCTCCTGAAGGAGAACGAACTCGATATTGTCGGCCTCTTCTTCAAGGGGGCGGCCTACGGTTATCGGGCCCGGCTGAAATCGTCCGATCTCCGCTCGAAGTCTGTGACCGACTGGATCGGCGTCCTTAAGGATGCCAACGAGGGGAGAAAGATGCTTCTGGAGTGCCAGCGCCTTGCGCCGAGCAACAGCGATGTGCTTCTGGGTTCGGGACTGATTCTGTACTGGTCGGAGGAGATGCCGAACAAGGTTGCGGCTCTCAAAACACTCAGTCTGCCCCCCGGCGACAAGCAGATCGGACTGCAGATGATCCGGATCTCAGCCGAGAAGGCTCTCTACACGAAAGTGGAGGCGAAATATGCTCTGCTGGAAATCTTGGCCAACAACGAGAAGGATTGGGGAGATGCTCTGGTCATTGCCGAGGAACTCTACAACAAGTATCCGAACAATCCGGACTTCCATAAGTACTATGCCCGTGCCCTCTACTATGAGGGAAAATACGAGCAGTCGGACAAGGAGTGGCGGCTGTTGTTGAAGCGGGTGAAATCCCGGCAGTTCGGCTACGAGCTATCGCTGGTTCGCCAGGGACTCTACTATCTCGGCGATATCCAGTTGAGGAAGAGAACACCCGAACCGGCCGAAGCCGTGACGATTCTGAAAGAGGCGGTCAAGGTCAACGAACGACTGGAGGAAGAGGATTCCGGTTACTACATCGCCGCAATTCTCCGGCTCGGAAATGCCTACGACCTGTTGGGCAAGCGGACAGATGCACTGGAGCAGTACGAGAAGGTCCTCGATCTGGAAGATGTCAATAACAGATATCACAAGAGGGCGAAAGAGTTCATCGCCACTGCTTATAAATAAGAGATGTGTCGTTGATCCACGAATCTTTTCATGCAAAGAAGCCCTGTCGACTGAAGGTTGACAGGGCTTCCGGCTATATACTCCTGACCGGTGAGAATAGAGGAGGGATGTTCGGGTTCCGGTAGATTCCTATAGACGAGATGTCGGACCCGTACTGTCGGGTCGGTGTTCGGGTTTTTCGTCGACATGACATGTATTGACCCATTGACCGTTGGCTGGTCAAGCTCGCCCTCATACAACCGGCATGTCCCTGAGGTTTGTCCCATGAAGAGGAGAACCACCTTGCTCGGTACGGAAGCAAGCGGAAAGATCGAAAAGGGAGCAAAGAAAAAAGCCTTGCCGATACATATGTCGGCAAGGCTTTTCATTGTTATTTCGAGCAGTTTGCCTTTTACAGTCCGGCCTGGCTGCTGGTCATCTCGTTCCACTCCATCCATCCGCCGTGATAGACCATCACGTTCGTATATCCCTCATCGATCGTCTTGCGGGCCGCTTTCGGCGCTGCGGAACATTTCGGTCCGCCGCAATAGAAGATCATCCGTGCATTCTTGTCTTCCGGAAGGGTAAAGCTTGAGAAGAGAACCGCGCCGTCGATGTGACCTTCCTTATAGGATTCCTCTCCGCGAGCGTCAATGACGTAGACCCCTTCTTCTATCAACTGAAGAAGCTGTTCGTGTGTAATGGTGGAGAACTGGATAGTCTCCTCTGCCTTTTTCTCCTGCTTCTTGGTGCACTCACCGGCTTCTTTCTTCTTGCTGCAACAACCGCTGCCCGACTGAGCCTGGAGGCCTTCCGCGCTGAAGAAAAGGGCCGCCGCGGCGGCGAATGGGATCAGTTTTTTGAACATGGTAACCTCGTTTGTAGTAATGATGAACAGGAATTTCTACTTGATGTAATCGTGTAACGGACAGTGCCACGACGTCAACCTGACGGGGAGATTGCCTCGGGTCTTACCGGTTCGACGATACGAGTAAAAAAAAGTTCCTCCCCTTCTCAGAACTCGATTGACGTGTGAAGAGCAATCTCCTCAAGGATGGAACTGACATGCAGACACCGGTCGAGTTCACCCTCGTATACCGCCGCCAGCCCCCTTGTGTCAACCTCGAAGGCGATCCCTTCGGCCTCTG
>CBFGQN010000142.1:0-8313 GCA_965650895.1 uncultured Ignavibacteria bacterium
CAACTCTGAGCAGACCTTCTTTTATCAGCCCACGTGTCGAGATGGTTCTGCTGACTGTCTGAAGTCCCTCGATATTCTCTTTCGAAGCGGTTTCCGGTCCAAGCATGATCTTCACCTGACCCGGATCCTCTGCAAAGGCAAACGTTGCGTTTCCGGTCCCTTTTGCCGAGATCTTCACGCTCTGCGACTGCACTTCACCTCCATGAGCAGCGGCAAAGACTTGGATGACTTCTCCCTCCTTCACGTCCTCGATTCCCGAGGCGTCGATGGGGACCTCCAGCTTGAACCCTTTTGTCGGCTCTTTCTGCCGACTCTTTGTCTTGGTGTTCATAAAGAACTTCTCCCTGTATGGAATAATGATATGGTGTTCCTCCACCGTTCGGACCAATGTGATGCACAGGGTCCCGGGTCCGGCATTCCGGCGGAAGAAACAGAAGGAAGGCGTGGCTGAATCCGGTATGCAAACTGCGGAAATCGGTCGGCCGAATCAATCGAGGGAAGAAGGGGAAGGTGAAGATACCGGGATCGAGGGAGGGGGACGAGGGGTTAACCTGTATGCAGATAACACTCGTAGCTGATCGCTCACCGCTGAAAGCTGACCGCTCGTTGCCGGAATCACGCGAAGGACGCAAAGAGCAAAGACGCAAAGCTGATTGCTGAAAGCCGATTGCTGAAAGCTGATTGCTGAAAGCTGATTGCTGAAAGCTGATTGCTGAAATCCCACCGCTGACTGCTCATAGCTGATAGCTCATAGCTCCCCCAAAAACAAACAGAGAGCGGCCACCACCTGACCGCTCTCTGCTCTTCGGCTGAACAATACCGGAATTCACTCACCACGCCCTTGACTATTCGAATAGCCGGTAATGTTTCAGCAACAATGATCGATTCGTTTGCGACGCTCCTTACTTCTGACAGGTCAATAGGGAACAGAACGAATCAATCCCGGACTCCTGTTGCGATACCGGAAGGATTCCCCTTCGCAACACGATTCTCTCTCATGGCTCCCTGATAGTTCCATGCATCTATCGGAGAAGTACAGCCGTCAACAGATATTCTGTCCGGTTGATGGATGCAAAATTATGCCGTCGTCAGTCGGGGATCAATCGCCGGAATGGGGGAGCGGAGAATATACCGGGATTCGGGGATGTCGGAAGGGGAATGGGGACAAGGGGTAGAAGGGAACAAAGAAGACTCTTTCCTGAAAGCTGACTGCTCAAAGCTGATCCCTCCACTACCCGGAATCACGCGAAGGACGCAAAGCTGATCGCTGAAAGCTGACCTCTGCAAGCTCATAGCTCATAGCTCACAGCTGATAGCTCACAGCTCATAGCTCCCCCCTCACTCCTCATCCGCCAACCCATGCTCCACCGCATAGCGAACCAGCCCTGCGAGGCTCCGGACGTTCAGTTTCTGGATCAGGTTCTTCCGATGGGTCTCGACTGTATAGGGACTGATGAAGAGTTTCTCGGCGATCTCGTTGGTCGTCATCTCGGCTGCGATCAACCGCAGGATTTCCTTTTCCCGCCGGGTCAGTGCCGTCTGTTCCTCCTTGCCGGTCATCGTGGAAATCAGTGCGGCGGTTGCCGTTGTGCTGAAGTACTGTTCTCCGGCGGCCACGCTCCGGATCGCTTCCAGGAACTCATCCTTCCCCGACGTCTTGATGATATAGCCGGAAGCGCCGGCCTTCATCGCTTTTGCCACCGAGCCCCCGTCGGAGTTCTGGGTCAGGGCCAGGATCGGGATCGTACACTTCCGCCGCCGCAACTCCTTCATCGCCTCGATTCCATCCATCTCCGGCATCGAAAGGTCCATGATGAAGAGATGTGCCTCCGGATGATTCTCGGCCAGTTCGACCGCTTCCTGACCATTGCGGGCAAACCCGGCAAATGATATGTCGGGGGCGTCGGCCAGCAGCGCGGTCAGCCCTTCAATGAACAGTTCATGGTCGTCGGCAATCAATATATTCAGCATGGCTTTTCGTTCGATTTGTTGTTGGGGAACAAGATGCGTTTTCTGTGCGAATCTTTTCCATCACTCCTTTCAGGGATTTGGCGAAATACGGGGAAGTGCCCCACCCGGAGCGGTCCCCTCGTCTGTCCCGGCCTTCAGGCCGACCTCTACGGTGACGGTGGTGCCGTAGCCGGGACGGGAATCGAACAGAACCGTACCGTTCATCGCTCTGATGCGCGTTTCGATATTCCGTCTTCCCATTCCCTCCCGTCTGCTCTTCAGATCGAAACCGACGCCGTTGTCCTCGGCCATCAGAACGATCATCTCTTCGCGGCGCATCAGTTGCAGTGTCGCCTCCGTGGCTTTGGCGTGGCGGATAATGTTGGAGATCAGTTCCTGGGCGACACGGAAAAGTCCAAGCGAGATATACTCCGGCAGGTCCTCTTCCAGATTGTCGGTCTGCAGGGTCACCGCAAGTTCTCCTCCCCCGTTCATATCGCCGATCATCTCCCGCAGTGCCGCCTCCAGTCCGAGTTCACGGAGCGTACTGGAGCCGAGGGTGTGGGAGATCGTCCTCACATCTCCGGATGCCTTCTCCAGCAGTTGCAGCGACCGTTCCCATGCCTGGCATTCTTTCCCCCCCAACTCTTCGCCGATCCGCAGCAGGTTCAGTCGTGTGGCCGCCAGCGTCTGTCCCACACCGTCGTGCAGGTCTCCTGCGATGCGTCTTCGCTCCCCTTCCTGCGTCTCCAGCACCGCCCGGGTCACATCGTGCTGTCTGCGCAGTTCCTCTTCCTTCAGACTTCGTTCCAGATCGAATCGCATCTGCAGTTCGGCAACCGTACGGTTCCGTTCCTCGTTGATAAATTCCTCGCGGATCGCCCCGTAGCGTCGTGCGTGACGGAGGGCTTCGCGGTGGTTGCCGAGGTGTTCGAACGTGAGGGAGAGTTCCAGATGGAACTGATATTCAAGCTGCCGGTCGGCGATCTCCCTGACCATTGCCATCCCTTGTTCCAGGGCGAAGCGGGCCGCCTCGGCATTGCCGGTTTCGCGGTAGACGCGCCCGACCCGCAGGAGTGCGTCGGTGAAGAGCCGGTATTCTTCAGTCTCGTGCAGACTCTCGGCAGCCCGTACATAGAAGGAGAGGGCCAGCTCGGTATCGTTCTTCTTCTCGTGAATATCACCCAGGGTAATCATCGCAGCCGCAGCGTTCACCCGATCGCCGATCATATCGTAGATCGTCAGTGTGCGCAGTTCGTGCTCCAGTGCCTCGTCCAGATCACCCCGTTCCAGATGGATCGCCCCGATATTGCGGATCACATTGGTTTCCATCAATCGGTCTCCGGTTTCGCGAAAGAGGATACGGCTTCGTGAAAGGTAATCGAGCGCCGCGTCGTAATCGCCGATCTGGCCGTAGACGACCCCGATCGAGTGGAGGGCGACGCCGCTTGTCCCGTAGTTGCCGCTCTCCTCATACTCGGAGAGGGCCTGCAGATAGTAGTCGAGAGCTTCCGGGTAATCTCCCAGTTCCGAGTAGAGGTCTCCGAGACGACAAAGCGCCCCGGCCCGCTCACCGGTCTCATCAGGCGAGGGAAGCTTTGTGAGAAGATCGAGAGTCTCGGTCAACGCCCTGCGATACCTGCGGGCACCGGTCGACTCGTTCTCCCCTGCTTTATCCGAAGGATGTGGTATCACCGGATCGGCTTGCATTATCCATGCGATCTATGGTTACACGGCCCGCCTTTGCGGACGCACTTCTTTTGATGTGAACATACTACTTGATCCATTTTGATCCTATCTTCTCTTCTGTTCGATCCGTTTTCCTGCTGTCGGTCGGTCACAGTTCCGGCAAAGTGTGGTGCCGCAATGAACCGGACACTCCCTGAATTCAGGGAGTTCCGCAAATAGCCGGAACCGGGTTTGAATCACGTGGCGGAGAACTGATAGCTTGAGGGAATATTCCGCCGCCCCCCCGACACACTAATTATGGAGGGAGCCTTATGTCTGGTAACGTATGGGGATTTGCTCTTACGGATCCCGCTAACGTCGGTGTTTTCAAGGCCGGGGATATCGACGGATTGTTCTCGACACCGGAGGACATGGTGATGATCGATAACGGACAGGTCCATATCGACATACCGAAAGAGGTTGAGACGATTGTGCTGGCGGCAACCGGGTGGAAGCCGGATCATCAACTGACGCTCAACGTCCAGCCGCGGGAAGATCGTTCTCTCGATTTCCTGAGCCAGGGAGAGTGCGGTTTCATTGATCTTCAGGGGGTGACGGTCGAGGGTGCGCTGGTTGACGGAACCGGTGGAACCGAACCGCTTCGCGATTACAACAACACGAACGGCACGCCTCCGCCGACCTCCTCGAACGAGTTCACCTTCGTACCGGATACCACGACGGATTCGGTTCTGGTCACCTTCAGGTACGGAGCCGGAGAGGAGTGGGAAATCGATCGTATTTCCTGACTCTTCCCGACCGGAGTCGGTGAGCGAAACGGAGAACGTCGGCCCTCGTCCGTTACTCTTTCCGAGCATGCGGAGTCCGGCAACGCCGCCGGACGGCGAAACAACGAAACTCGGCCCATGCCGTTCTCCGCTTCCGCAAAAAGCGAAAAGGCAATACCTGCCGAAAGAGGGTAATGGAGAAGGGAACTCCGCATATCGGAGCAATTCCTCCACGGGCAGAATGTTCGGATGTCGGATACTCCCCTCACGCAGGGGACGGATCCCTCCGAGATATGCAAGCGGTGGGGGCGTGCCGGATACTCCCCTCACGCAGGGGACGGATTGATCTGCAGACCCGTACGGGGCTGACACGCAGCAACACATTCAACTTCCCCCCCGATCAACAAGGAGAAGCTTATGTCAGGTAATGTATGGGGATATGTGCTGGTGGGATTTGCCGTCGGTTTCGGCGCAGGCTGGTTCGTCAATGAACTCAGCTCGACCGAGGATTTCGTCATGATCGACAACGGACAGGTCAACGTAACGACGGACGTACCGGGGAACGTCACCACCGTCCTGGTCGATTCGGTCGGCTTCAAGCAGGGAGATATTGTGACGTTGAACATCGAGCCGCGGGGGGAGACTCCGCTCTTGTTCGACTGTCTTGGCGAGAACGGCTTCCTCGATCTCGAGGAGATGCGGATCGACGAGGCCTGGGCGAGTCCGTCCGAACATGTCTACGAGTACAGTCCCTACGCCCCCTTCTTTGTCTATCTGACGGATGAAGAACAGAACGGAAGGACACTCAGATTGCGGTACGCGGGAGACCACTGGGAGCTTGACCGCTAAAGCGTTGTTCCTCAGGTGCATCCGGCAAGCGGTAGGGAGTGTGGGGCGGTCCGGCTTGCAACCGTTCCGGCAAAAGGGGAGAGGGAAATGATCAGTCGGAGTGAGGCGTTGCCTGTTCCGAAGACTGAAGAATTTGCCCCGTCATATCCCGTATCCCGGAAATGAGGGGGGAGTTGCAGGAGGTTGCCAGCAGCAGAAGTGTGCGAGCGGTATCGGCACGCTCTTCTTCGTCATCGATTGATGAGAGGAGCGTGCCGATCTGCTGTAGTGAGGGCGGGGTCTCCCGACGCCAGAGGTCGAACAGCATTGCCGTTGCCCGGGTGCCGGCCGATACGGAATCCTGCTCCACACAGAAGTTGCGGAGGCGATCAAGCCGGGTGCTCCACTCAGCGGTTTCCGGATCATGATCATTCCTGTGGAAGATGTTTTCGATGGAGGTGAGGAAAGCGTTGCGGAGCAGCCCCTCGCACTCGGCTTCCAGTCCCGCATCTTCTGCAAGACCGATCCCTTCGTCGAACAACCTGAGCGCTTCAGCCGGATTCCCCTGCTTCCGTCTGATCGACCCGAGCCCGGAAAGTCCGCGCAGTTGATCGACGATGCCGTTCATCTCCCGCCCTGTCTCCAGTTCTTCCCTGAACCGTGCTTCCGCCTCTTCAAGCTGACCGAGCCGCAGAAGCGTTTGTCCCTCCCCTTCCATCGCTTCGGTCAGTTGAGACCGGGCATCGATCTGTCGGGCGAGTCGGCGGCTCTCTTCAAAAAAGTCGAGCGCACGGGCGTAGTTCTTCCGTTTGAACTCGATGGCGCCGAGCCCTATGGAGATCTTCAGGTCTCCGCGAACGTTGCCCAGCTTCCTGTGCTGTTCTTTTGCCCGGCAGAAGTAGGGGACGGCCTTGTCGGGGAATCCCTTCTCCAGCCATGTCTGTCCGATTCCGTTGCATGCCATGGCAATGATCCGGGGATTGCGGAGCGCTTCTCCCATCTCTTCCATCTGGCGATAGTGGCCCAGTGCCTCATCGTATTCTTTCTTGTCGAAATGGATATTCCCTCTGTTTCCGATGACCAGCGCACGTTGCTCCTTGTCGCCGAGATGGTCGGCGATCTTTTCCTGTTCCCGGTACTTCTCCAGCGCCGCCTCGTAGTTCCCCTGACGGTAGTGCAGGATGCCCATCGAGCCGAGAGCAATTGCCATGCGCCGCGCATCGTTCTCGCGTTGAAGCAGTTCCAGCATCGCCTTGAAATGCTTTTCCGCTTCCGCATATTCCTCCATCATCAGACAGGTGCTTCCCAGGTTGCCGTAGATGCGGATGATCTCCTGCGGATCGTTCTTCTTCCGTGCTTCCTTCAGATTGATCTGCTGCAGGCGCATCGCCTCCCGAAAATTTCCCCGCGTCAGTTCCAGATTCCCGAGATTCCCCATGATGGTGGCCCAGAGGAGTCGGTTCTCCGCTTTCTGCGCGGCGGCCATTCCCTCAATGAAATACTCTCTGGCCTTCTCCGCATCCCCCAGCCGCCAGTTGACCGTGCCGCAATGTTTGTATGCCTCGGCGATCAATTCCGGGTTGTCGGTCCCTCCGGCATGGGAGAGTGCATCGGTGAAAAACTGCAGAGCCTCGGGAGTGTGTCCGGTAATCTGCAGAATCGAACCGGCTCTCATCAGCGTCCGTGCCGATTCTTCCTCTGTTCTGATTCCGGTCGTTGAAGCTCCGGTCTGCCGGACGCAGATTCCGGCAATGTCCAGATGCTGCTCGGCTGCCCGCCAGTGGATCATGTAATCATAGCGGCTTTCGTCGTTCCAGAGAACGCGCTGGACCGGGAGTTCGGTCAGGAATGTTGCCAGGTCTTCCCAGTGGGCCAGTTCGTGCAGGTGGTGGGCGGCTTCCGACGATGTGCGGCGTGAAGGAGGAAGGGAGGTGAAGAAACGTGCCAGTTGTTCCCGCGTTGCCGTCATCCGTTCCGGCGAGCGGAGATAGCGGTCGATGCTGGCGTTGCGAAGCGAGACGTGGTGGAAGCGCAGGCTGCCGTTATAGTTGGTGAAGTGGAAACTCATCCGGTCGATCAGTCCGGCCAGTCCCTCCGTCTGGCGACACAGCGCATGGAGCTCGGCGATCTGCAGTTCGTTCTGTGCCAGGGCGAGGAAGGAGAAAAGTTCACGGATACCTTCCTCGCCGTGATCGGCCTCGGCCCGGGCAAGCATGTGGGCGTACATCTCGTCGAGCGATTCGGCGTTCAGGAAGTCGGTGATATCCCGGTCGGCCGTCCCCCCCTGCGACCATCTGCCGACCTCCTCCAGCCTGATCCTGAGGAGCAGAGGGTTGCCGCTTGTCTGATCCTCGGCAAGTTTTCCGATCACGTTCCGCTCGGTTGTCAGATGGCGCTCGCGGATAAACTGTCCGACGACTTTGCGTCGTTCTCCCGGAGTCAGCGGTTCCACCGTCATCACGTGCCAGTCCCGGCTCATCAACTCGTCCCGCATGTCGTCATCGGTCGTGCTGACAACCAGCCGCACACCCGGCGGCATCCGTTCCGGAAGCCAGGAGAGGTCACGTCCCTCTTCGGGCAACTGATTGAGCGCGTCCAGAATCAGCAGGAGGGTCGGTTCGGCGGAGTCCTGTGATTTCCGGTGGGCATACCAGAGCCAGCCGGAGAAATTGCGGGTCAGCAGTTCGGGGGTTTCCGGCAGTTCTTCCGCGACGCCGAATCCCTCCTTGATCTCGGCAGCCACGCGCCGCATCAGTCCGATGTGATCCCGTCCGCCGCCGCTTCCGATGTAATGTTCGATGATGAACGGTGTGGGATGGGCGCTCCGGAACTCCGCCACCCAGTTGGCAAGGAGTGCGCTTTTGCCTGCGCCGGACGGAGCATGGATTACCAGAGGGGAACCGTCCGAGAGGAGGTGACGATGCAACTGCTCGTGGTACAGAGGGCGAGGGACATAACCGACCCTCCGACTGACTGCAAAGGCTTCCTGTGCAGCGCGGTCGGTCTCGGCAGACGAGGAGAAAGCCTCGGTACGGATTCCGGGAACGGATATGAGACTCATGATGATCGTTCTGGTAAGGGC
>CBFGQN010000143.1:0-8311 GCA_965650895.1 uncultured Ignavibacteria bacterium
CGATGTTGTCCGCCTCGAACCGTTCCCAGTCGATCGGCTCATATTGCTCGGTCGTCAGATAATCGTCAAGAAAACTTTCGATCGCTCCCCGTTCCTGCAGATCGGTGATGACGCCGTAAAAGATGATCCCGCTCGGAATCGCCACCACCGTCACAAAGGCCCCGATCCAGCGGCGCGTCAGCACCCGGGTCCGCTCATCCGGAAATTCGTGGTAGGGGAAGTGGAGGTAGCGGACGATCAGATAGGTGGAAAGGGAAATAAAGACGGCATTGATGAAGAAGAGATAGAAGGCGCCGAAGAAGTAGGCCCAGCGGCCGGTGGCGAGGCCGAAGCCGGCGGTGCAGAGGGGGGGCATCAACGCTGTGGCGATGGCCACCCCCGGAATGGCGTTCGTCTTCTCGCGACGCGATCCGGCCACAATGCCGGCGATGCCGCCGAAGAGGGCGACCCCGACATCCAGAAGTGTCGGGCTGGTTCGCGAGGTCAGTTCCGGACCGGGTTGTCCCAGTGGAGTGAGCGTGAAGTAGAGGGTGCTGGAAATGAGGCTGACCGCAACGGCGATGCCGAAATTCTTCAGCGCGTCGACAAGCAGATCGCGATCGTTGATGCCGACGCCGAGACCGATGCCCAGGATCGGGGTCATCAGCGGAGAGATGAGCATAGCGCCGATAATCACCGCCGCCGAGTTGACGTCCAGGCCGATCGAGGCCAGACCGGCCGCACAGATCAGAATCCAGACGTTTGCCCCGCGAAGCTGGATGTTGCTCCGGATGTTCTCGATCGTTCCGGCCGCATCGGTCCCCTCGTACAACGCAAAGATTCTCCGGAATCCGTTTCGGATCTTCGCATAGAGCCGTATGACCCAGGGGCGGTTGTCCCGGTAGAACTTCGATGTCTTCAGTTTTCCCGTCAGCTTCTCTTTCATACCGTGTCGGAGAGTCGATCGGATAAGGCAACCGGGTGGAAAGATACGTTCTCCCCGGCATTTCCCGTCCGGTCTTCTCCTCCGGCACGAATAAACTCCCCGGCTCCCCTTGCACGAACCATTCCTTCTGCCGATCTTTTCAATTCAAGACAGCACATTTTTCCGGAGATCCGTCAGATGAATCGAGACCAGAACGGAAATGCGGAGTCGGTTGCCCGCGTCGAATACGTTTCCACCACTGTTCCGGCAAACTTCGTCGTCGTTCGCGCCCCACGCGAGGGGGCCGAAGTCGGCGGGGTCAGGCCGGGAGATCTGGTCGTTGTCGATCAGGAGGCCGGAGGGACCGAAGGGGCAACCGTCCTCTTCCGGTACGAGGAGAAGGCGGTCTTCGGCGAGTGCGTCGTCAAGGATGGCGAATGGTATATGCGGGATGGAGAGGGGACGCTCCGGAAGGCTTCGGAGATGATCAGCGAGGGGGCGGTCTATCGGGGGACGGTCCGGCATGTCGTCAGGACCAGAGGGGAGGAGAAGGAAGAAGAATAGTTCGAAGAGGTCTTCTTTGCGAGACCTGCCGCTCTACCGGCGGCGCCGAGAGTGTGAAGAATTTCGTGCGGTGATTCCATTGCGGGGTCGCCGTTTCCGCATTATAGGGGAATCCTCTCCCCGATTCGTATCTTTGCCCGTTGTCCCGACTGCCGAGTGCAGGACACGGCGGCTCATCGAATGTCATGTCATGGAATATCATAGAATCGGAACGTTTGTGAATTCAGAATTTCTTGCGCGTCAGTCTGTCGTTCTTCTTCTCTCCCTCTTCCTCATCTCGCTTGCCGCCTGCGGCAACGATGAGCCGGGAGAGGATGCCGGTTCCGGGACCGACTCGGCGAGCGTTTCCGACAGTGGGGAGATCGGGAATGGAGACGAGCCGGGACTTCCGGCCGATACCGGCGATGTGGTGGAAGATGCCGAAGGGACGTACCGGCTGACGATCACTCCGAAAGTCGGCGAAGTCTACAAGTACCGGCTCGAGTCGAACGGCAGCAGTACGATGGCCGATATCTCCCAGACGAAGAAGGAGACATTCGATCTGACGATGAACGTGATGAATGTAAATGAGGACGGGTCGGTCGTGCTGGGGGTGACCTACAACCGTATCCGTGCGTCGGTCTCGATCAGTGCCCCTCTGGTCGACTCGACCGGCCGACCGGTCGTCGATTCCGCCGGGAAGGTGAAGATCGGAAAGGAGAACGTCAGCTTCGATACGCAGGGGGGGCAAAACGTGCCGGGAGGAGAACGCTACCGCGCCTTTATCGGACGCCAGGTTCTGGTCTCGATGAAGAAGGATGGAACCGTAACGGACGTGACGAATGTTGAGCCGATACTCAACGCCACGCTGAAGTCAATGAAGGTCAAGAGCGATACGGTCAACCCGAAGGCGCTGGAGTACTCCCGCATCGGCATCCTGACGCAGATCGTCCTGATGGTCAATCAGTTGTTCTTCACGCTCGCTCCGGACAGTGCCGTCTCGGTCGGTTCCTCCTGGACCAGAAGCGACTCGGTTCCGGTCAGCGGACTGCCGGCCAAGGCTGCGGTGACCATGACGTTGAAGGCGATACGGGAGGCCGAGGGGGAGCGGCGGGCCGAGATCACTACAGCACTGAAGACGGCCGTCCGGTTGCCGAAGAAGAACATCGACGATCAGTACTATACAATGAAGATCGACAAGGTCGACGTCTCCGGCAGCGGCTCGTGGACTCTCTCCCTCTCCTCGGGATTTCCCGTCACGCGAAGCTCCACAATCAAGTCGAGTGTAGTCGGAACCGCCACGATGAAGGAGGGACCGGAAAAGGGGAAGTCCCAGAAGGTGACCACTGGAGAGTCGACGAGGATGACGGTGCGGCGGACCGGATATACTCCGGCGCCGGCCTCGGAGGGATGAGCGGCGACTGAGTGATCTTGGAGGGGAATGGCGGCATGTTCTACCCATGCGGATCTACCCATGCAGAGCAGACAGAGTAACGGATCAGGGAGCAACGGGCAAACTTCATGTCTATCGATTCAAATGATTTTCGCGACGCACTGCAACCGCAGGATGCGCTCGCCATTGTGATTACGCTTCTCGGCGCGGCCATTGCGATCTTCCTTCCCGATTCGATCGTGAAGCTGATCGGCGGCTCGATCTCCGTCCTCGGCGGCATCGCCTTCTACACGACGCTCCGGGCACGGATCAACGACCGGGTCAGCATCCGGCGGAAGCGGACGACACTGCCGCCGCCGTCGTTCAAGACGAGGGTGACGACCGATCCGAAGACAAGCGCCACCCGGATCCGCTTCGATGACTTCCAGGAGGCGTTCCACGTCAACGACAATGACGATGATGTCGGCGGACCGGAGACTCCGGTCCGTACGCACGAAACGCCCCGGACGGCTCCCGTCCCGCCGGTCAAAACCGCACCGGTCACCGGTGGGGCCACGCTCCGCTTCGATGATTTCGGAAGCGATGGCGGAACGTTCGATGAGGGCGCAATGGGGGATGAAGAGCCGGATGTGGACGAAGGATTTTCCATTGTCGGAACGGGAACCGGCGTCAGGCCGTCGGGACCGACGGTGACCGGAGAATCTCCGCGCCAAAGCATTGCTTCAGCCCCTCCCGTTGCAACCCGGTCGACGCCGACTCCTCCCCCTTCATCCGCTTCGCAGACGTCGGCTCCGTCGCAGACTCCGGAGCGGACCGATCAGGGGAATGAGAAAAGAAACCGGAAGAAGAAGCGGGGAGGAAAGCGGAGCAACCGTGAGGAAGAGAAAACGGAATCCGTTCCGCAAGCCGAACGGACTCCGCAGGTTCCGGAGACGGACGAGACGATCCGCCGCGTCGCCGAGTCGGCAAGACCTGTCGAACGTCAGACGTTTACGGCTCCTCCGAGCGGAGGCGAAGGGGATTTGTCGGTGTCGCAGAACGTGGTCCGGCGACAGATCAGGATGGTGCTCGACGAGTTGAGTCCGGACTCCGAGGAGGAATCCTTCGGCGCCGAGCCACGGGCGGAATTTGTCCGGCTCGTCAATCAGGTGTTGAAAGGAATTGCCAGAAGCATCGACGCCGGCTCGATCATCTTCTTCTGGATGAATCTGGAAAAGGGACACTTCATTCCGGAGGCGTGCGTGACGCAGGGGGGAGCCGAGGTGAAGCTCGGGGAGCGGATCAGATTGAGCAACGATCTGGTCAGCCAGATTGCCCGCGGCGGCGTCCCGGAAATTATCACCAATATCAGTCCGGCCGCCGAACACGAACTTGCCCCCTACTACAAGACCAAAGGGAACATCCACTCTTTCGTCGGCGTGCCGGTCTACTTCCGTCACGAAGTCGTCGGCGTCCTTGCCGCCGACTCGACCGAGGAGAGCGGATTCGATGAGGGTTCGGTGGCGACCCTTGCGGAGTACACGCTCCTGATATCGCAATTGATCCGGAGCTATGCCGAGAAGTTCGACCTCTATCTGATGCGTCAGAGCGTCGAGGCGTTCGAGCGGCTCCACTCGTCGGTGACCGGCACCGGTATGAAACCGCCGGAGATCGCCGCACTGCTGACGAAGCAGGCGGCCGATATGTTCGACCCCCACTTCGTCGCCGTCTCCCTCTTCGATAAGGAGGCAGGGGAGTGGTGCATCGTCTCCTGTCAGGCATCGTCCGATGAGCTTCGGCATCACATCCTGTCGCTGGTCCCTGACATGCGGAACAGTCTTGCCGGAGAGGCGGCTCGCAGGGCGGACGAAATCTATCTGCCGGAAGTCGGAAGCGAGATGCAGATCGCTCCGGGGGAAGAACTTCCCGGCGGCGGCAGCTTCCTGGCCCTTCCGCTGATGGCCTCGGCGAAATGCTACGGTTCGTTGATTATGGGACAGACGATGCCGGGTGCCTGGGTGGCGCGGGATATCGATCTGCTTCGCGATCTCGCCCGCTACGTCGCGATGGCCATCGAGGTCGTCAACACGAACGAAGCGCTTGAGGAGCAACTCGTTTTCGATGAGGAGACCGGACTCTACAACACGGCCTTCTTCATGGGAGGATTCGACCGGGAGATCGACCGGGCGCGTGATTTCAAGTCCTCGCTCTCTCTGGTCCTGATCCGTGTGGAAACTCCCACATCATTCGCTCCGGAGCGGAAGGGGGAACTCCTGCACGTTGCCGTGACCGAGGTGGGGAATCTCCTGGCCCGGAAACTGCGACCATACGATCTGATCGGTCGCTACGGCGAGGATGTCTTCAGCATTGCGCTGGTCGGCCGAAGCGATCAGGAAGCCTATCTCTGGGCCGAACGCCTCCGCAAGGAGATTGCCGGACACATCATTCCGTTCGAGTCGAGAACGTTCTCGGTGACTATCTCCGCAGGTGTCTGCAATGCAACCGATTCCTCCGATAAAGCCAACATCATCAACGGAGCGCGACAGGCGCTGGAGAAGGGGACAAAGGATGGGGGGAATACGGTGGTGATCTATTGAGGAATGGCGATTTTCGAATGACGATTTTCGAATGACATACGAAACCCGTAGGGGCGCAAAACCTTGCGCCCTGCGTCAGCGCCGGAATTGTCGAATGACGATTGTCGATTTTCGAATGAAGAAGATTGCCTGCAGGGATTCCCGATCGACATTCGACAATCGAAAATCAAAGATTGACGAACGGGAGAAATTCCGGAAACGATCCCCGATCGCCATTTGAAAATCGAAAATCGACAATCGAAAATTAAAGAGGGTGGCATTGCGCCTGTCGGTGCGAACGAAATGGTGTCGGCGAATGTTTGGTGATCCGGAGAAGATGCAGCCCGTCCGACAGCCGGTATTCCCGGGTATTCCACCGCTGCATTCCCGGTTCGTTTCAGAATCGATGGACGGGAAATGATCGTGGACGGGATGGTGGAAAATCGAGAGGTGCTGAGATCAATACGAGGAACGGTATGGCGTCACGCAAACAGAATGAACAAACCCGCCGGAAGACTTCCATCCGTGACCGGATCGTCGCGATCCTCACGGAATCCTCACCGGAACTTCTGAAGACCAACGAGCTTTCCAAACGCCTCGGCATCAAGGCCGAGTCGGACGATTACCGGTTGGTGCGCGAAGTGCTGGAAGAACTGCAGGAGCAGAATATCATCTTCAAGGGGCCTCGCCGGCGGTTCGGTCGGGTCGTTCCCGATACGGCGATTCAGGGGGTGCTGAAGATGATCGACTCCGGACGGTGGGAACTGATTCCGGAGGGGGGGACCAAGCCGGTGTTGAAGTTCGACCGGGAGGAGATCTGGACGGCATTCGACGGAGATACGGTGCGAGCCCGTCCTCTCTCCCTTGCACGAACCGGAGAGATCCCCTGGGGTGAGGTGACCCGTGTGGTCGAGCGGAAGACCGACCGGATCGTCGGGACGTTGCGACAGGGACGGGAACTTTATCTGCAACCGGACGGCAAGAAGATTCACCGGACGATCACCATTCCCCGGCGACAGGTGGGGGATGCCCGTATCGGGGACAAGGTGGTGGTGGAACTGCTGGAGTGGAACGATCCGGAGGTTGATCCGGCCGGAAAGGTGGTGCGGAAGATCGGGCGAGCCGGAGAGATGAGTGCGGAGATCGCCTCGCTGATCGAACATTTCGATGTCCGCGTGGAGTTTCCCGAGGAAGTGACCGCCGAGGCCGAGTCCTATCCCTCAAAACCGACCGAGCGGGATCTGAAGGGACGTCGTGATCTGCGGCAGGAGCCGATCTTCACGATCGATCCCTACGACGCCCGTGACTTCGACGATGCCATCTCCATCCGGCGCCATGAGGACGGAGACGTCACCATCGGCGTCCACATCGCTGATGTCGGCCACTACGTTCCGGAAGGGAGTCCCCTCGATATGGAGGCGTTCCGTCGCGGCACTTCCATTTACCTTGTCACCGGTGTGATCCCCATGTTGCCGGAACGCCTCTCGAATGAAATCTGTTCGCTCAGACCGAACGAGGATCGTCTCGCCTTCAGTGTGGAGATTCGTCTGTCGCCGAAAGGGGCGATCCGGGAATATGAAATCTTCAAGAGCGTTATCCGCTCGCAGCGACGCTTTACCTACGAGGAGGCGCTGGAGATTCTGGAGACCGGAAAAGGGGATTTCGCCGAGGACCTGCTGGCGATCAACAAGATCGTCCATGCCCTCCGCGCAAACCGCCACCGTTCCGGGTCGATCGACTTCAATACCACCGAACTGAAGTTCCGGCTGGATGAGGAGGGGAAACCGGTGGAGGTGATTCCGAAGAAAGCGACGGAGTCGACCCGGCTGATTGAGGACTGTATGCTTCTGGCCAACCGGGTGGTTGCCGAACATATCGGCAAGTTCAAATATCTGGAACGGCGAAAGCGCGGGAGCGACCGCAATCCTTTTATCTACCGTATTCATGATGTGCCGCCGAAAGACAAGCTGATCGACCTGTCGAATTTCGTGAAGCAGTTCGGCTACTCGATTCCGGTGGAGAATATCAAACCGAAGGATCTGCAACGCCTGATCCATCAGGCCCGCGAACAGGATCACGAGCAGTTGATTACCGAAGTGACCCTTCGGGCCATGGCCAAGGCGGTCTATTCCGAACACAGCATCGGTCACTTCGGTCTGGCCTTCCCCTGGTATACCCATTTCACCTCGCCGATCCGCCGCTATCCCGATCTGGTCGTCCACCGGCTTCTCTACGAGTACCTCAACGGTATGTCCGGAGAGCGGGCGGCCGAACATGCCGAAAATGTCGGCTGGATTGCCGACCACTCATCGCAACGCGAACGGGTGGCTGTGGAGGCCGAACGGAAATCGGTGAAGGTTGCCGAAGTCGAATACCTGGCAAAACATGTCGGCGATGTCTTCGAGGCGACCATCATCAGCATCCTCCCCTTCGGTATGTTTGCCGAGCTGAAGGATCTCGGGATTCAGGGGATGATCCCGACGAGAACGATGTCCGATGATTACTACCGGTTCGATGAACGGAAGAGGGAACTGGTGGGACAGCGGAACCGGAAGCGATTCCGTATCGGTGATGAGGTGTCGGTGCGGGTGGTGAAGGTCGATGAGATCAATCAGGAAATTGATCTGGGACTGGTTGACGGGGAGACGGAGAGGGGAGAGAAGAGGAAGGAACAGAGTCAGGATGAGACGCTCCGGCAGAGCGGGCGCAGAGATCGACGGGAGAGAGGGGAGAAGAACACGTCGCGAGGAAAGAGAAGAGGTTCGGGAGGAAGATCGAAAGGTTCGTCCGGATCAAAAGGGAAAGGACCATCCGGCAGATCGAAGCCGAAAGGAAAAGGGAAGAACAAAGGGTAGATCATCCGCCCGGTGCATCTGATTGCCGACGATTGATTGCCGATGATGAAACCCCGTCTAT
>CBFGQN010000144.1:0-8306 GCA_965650895.1 uncultured Ignavibacteria bacterium
AAGGAGATGAAAGAGTTGTTGCAGCGGGAGATCGAGACCAAACTCTACAAGAAAGACTGGGATCCCGAACATCCGGTGACGCTTCCGAAGCCGAATCCTGCGCTGGTGATGGAAGAGGCATAGGCTTGTGTCGGTACCGATGCGGGAAGGAGGATAGAAGATATCTGTGAAGACGGATCTATGAAAACACGACCCCGACTGTCAGCTCTCCCGACAGTCGGGGTCCATGTTTTTTTCGCAATGGAACGGTTGTGACCCTTTGGCGCCGTCTTAAAAAGGGACGTGCGTTACCCTTCCGTTCTTCACCACCATCTTCACCTGATTGACGCC
Organism: uncultured Ignavibacteria bacterium; assembly: GCA_965650895.1. Taxonomy (GTDB): domain Bacteria; phylum Bacteroidota; class Ignavibacteria; order OLB7; family OLB7; genus JAGWAZ01. The sequence goes on from CBFGQN010000144.1 coordinate 331, forward strand.
GTAATGATAGACGATGTCAGGATAGTCGGCGACGGAGAAGAGGGCCAGGTCGGCCTTCATGCCGGGAGCGATCCGTCCGATCTGCTCCGAGCGATCCAGAGCGGCCGCCCCGTTCAGCGTAGCGGCGGTGATCGCCTCCTCGATCGTCATCCGCATCCCCATGCAGGCCAGCGCAAGAGTCATTCCCATGTTCTCGCACATGTTCGTCCCCGGATTGCAGTCGGTTGCCAGTGCAACCGGAAGTCCGGCCTCGATCAGTCGGCGCGCCGGAGCGTAGGGAAGATTCAGATAGAATGCGGTTCCCGGAAGGAGCGTGGCGATCACTCCCCCTTCCTTCATGTCGGCGATCCCCTCGTCGGAAATCCTCAGCAGATGGTCGGCCGAGACCGCCCTGACCCGTGCGGCCATTGATGCCGCGCCGACATCGGCAAGTTCGTCGGCGTGGACCCGGACCTTCATGCCGAACTCTGCGGCGGCTGCGAAAATCCGTTCGGTCTCCCCGACGGTGAAATATCCCTCATCGGTGAAGACATCGCAGTACTCGGCCAGTCCCCGTCGGGCGACCTCCGGGATCATCTTCTCAACAACCATCCGGACATATCCTTCCCGATCGTCGGCGAACTCCGGAGGGAAAGCATGGGCTCCCAGAAAGGTCGGGACCAGCGTCGGTTCTTCTTCCTCGTCAAGCAGACGGATCGCTTCAAGCAGCTTCAGCTCGCTTTCGGTATCCAGACCGTAGCCGCTCTTCACCTCGATGGTTGTCGTCCCGTGTGCAAAGGCGTTGCGGACCAGCGGCCGGGCCGTCTCGACGATCTCTTCCAGAGACGCTTCCCGCACCGACCGCATCGTGCTCCGTATTCCCCCTCCCTGCTCGTAGATCTCCTGATAGGTCGCCCCGCGCAACCGCATGGCGAACTCGTTCGACCGGTTTCCGGCGAAGACGAGGTGGGTGTGGGAGTCGACGAAGCCGGGAAGAAGGGTTTTGCCGGAACAGTCGATCCGCTCGGCGTCGGCATACTTCTCCTCAAGCTCGTCAGAGTCTCCGACTTCCCGGATGTGATCCCCCTCGATTGCCACGGCGGCATGTCGAAGGACCGTGATCTTTCCCATTGCCTCACCCAGAGCACGCGGGCCTGTCCCCTCACGAACCGGCGAAGGTTCCGGCGTCACGAGTGTGGCGATCCGTTCAAGCAAGAGCATTGTCCGAGGCCTCCTCAAGCTCGAAGTACGAGAGGTTGCGGAAGGCCTTCACCCGCTCTTTGATCTGTTCTTCGTTCAGATCCAGCAACGCCTTCACCGAGAATTCCTCGACGCAGAAACTGGCCAGCGCGCTGCCGTACACCACCGCCCCACGCAACGTCTGCGGTGTTACTCTTCCGTGCCGGGCCAGGTAGCCGACGAAGCCTCCGGCAAACGTATCTCCGGCTCCGGTCGGATCGAAGACCTCCTCCAGCGGCCAGGCCGGGGCGCTGAAGACGTCATCCTCTACAAAGAGAAGCGCTCCGTGTTCCCCTTTCTTGATGACCAGCGTCTTCGGTCCCATCTCCCGAATCTTCCGTGCCGAACGGATCAGACTCGGATCGTCGGCCAGTTCGCGTGCCTCGCTGTCGTTGATAATCAGGCAGTCGACCCGTCCCAGCGTCTCCCGGAGTTTCTCCGGCGTGTTTTCGATCCAGAAGTTCATCGTGTCGCAGATCGTGAAGAGGGGAGCGTTGACCTGATCGAGGACCGAAAGCTGGATTGCCGGATCGAGATTGCCGAGACAGACGAACCGGACGTCCTTCTGCGCTTCGGGAACTTTCGGATCGAATTCCAGCAGCACGTTCAACTGCGTCTCAAGCGTGTCGCGCGTGTTCAGGTCGTGGTGGTAGCGGCCGCTCCAGCGGAACGTCTTTCCCCCTTCCCGCTTCTCCACTCCGGCGGTATCCACTCCGCGACGGTGCAGAAGTTCCAGATCGCTCCCGGCGTAATCCTCGCCGATAATGCTGACCACGCCGATCTCCCCGCTCAGATAACTTGCGGCCAGCGCAATGTAGTTCGCCGATCCCCCCAGGGCGTTCTCCGCCTTGCCGAACGGCGTTTCAATCGAATCGTAGGCAAGCGTGCCGATAACCAGTATGCTCATAAATCTCCGACAGTCTTCAGGACAGTGAATGAATGGTAAATGGAAACCCTAAAGGTACGATTTTCGAGTGACGATTTTCGATTTTCAATTGTCGAACGGGGTCTGCGGAGCGTTGAAGGGAAGATGCTGCCGTAGCCCGATGTGATGCAAACCCTGTGGTCTCCTCCTCCTCCTTCTTCATTCGCCAATCGAAAATCGCCAATCGAAAATTTCACTTCCTTCGACAATCGTCATTCGCCAATCGAAAATCCTATCTTTCCTCTCAACATCAATCCGCTTTCATCACAGAATAATCAGCTATGCGATTTTTATTGATTCTCCCGGCTCTCTTTTCCCTTCTGTTTCTTGCCTGTGCCACCGACAAACCTGAAGGGGAGGAGGGGGCTATGGGGGAGAAAAAGAACGACACGTCGGCATCTTCCTCCGTATCCGGTCTCTTTCCCGGCTATGAAGTGATCGAGGTGACCGACGGAGGAACCATTCGGGGCCGCGTGACGGTTAGTGGGGAGAAGCCGACGCTCCCCGGGTTCGAGATCACGGCAAACGAGGATATCTGTGCCGGTGCGGCAGAGAACAACCGGCTGGAGACCGGACCGGATGGAGGGGTAGCCTGGGCCGTGGTCCGGCTTGTGGATGTGAAGCGTGGGAAGGGGATGCCGTCGCCGCAAGGGCTGACGGTCGATCAGGTGGGATGCCGCTACACGCCCCACGTGCTGGCCGCTCCGGTCGGTTCCCGGGTGACGTTTCTCAACAGCGATCCGACCGCCCACAACGTGCGCGTGGAGGATACGACCGAGAAGATTCTGATGAATGTGGCGCAGCCGCAACAGGGAGACCGCAACACGTTTGATGTCACGGAAGTCGGTCCCTACTCGGTCGGTTGCGACTATCATCCCTGGATGAACGCCTACGTCTTCGGTGTCGGCAATCCCTACTATGCCGTGACCGGACCGGACGGCGCATTTGCGTTAACCGATATCCCTCCGGGTGAGTACGAGCTTCGTCTCTGGCTGAACGGATTGAAGCCGGTGCCGAAGAGAGACAACAGGGGAGTCCTGGTCCGCTACCGATTCGAGGCTCCGTACGAAGCGGTTCGGAACGTCAAGGTCGGGAGTGGAGAGGAGGCGGAGGAGAACTTTACGATTCAGGTGAGTGAGTGATCGGTCGGTGGGTTGCCGGACGGACTGCACCGATCAATGCAATTGAAAGGAGGCAGGAGAATGAAGAGCATATCTGTTCGAGTCGGGGGGGGCGGTCTTCTGATCGTCCTTGCCCTCGGAATCGCCGCCTGCGACGTGCCGAAGGATCCGCAGGTCTCCACGCAACGGGCAATCGAGAGCGGATTGAAGGTCGGCGTTGTTTCCAATGCACCCTATACCGAGAACGATACCACGGGAACTACCGGAAAGGGTGAATGGGGAGGGGAGGAGATCGAGCTGATCAACGGGTTTGCCCGAGCCAACAACATGGGCGTGGAGTATGTGGAGGGGAACGAAACTGATCTGGTAAAGGAACTGGAAGGTTACCGGCTGCATCTGGTTGCCGGTGGCTTTGAAAAGGGGACGGTATGGAAGACGAAGGCCGGACTCTCTGCTCCCTACGACGGCAACCATGTTTTCCTCCTTCCCAAAGGAGAGAACCGGCTGTTATATCATCTTGAGGAATTTCTGTTGAAGATGAAGGAGGAGAAGGGGAACAACCGATGAGACTGGCCACTCCACTGGAACTTCCCGAGGAACTTCAGACTTCTCTGAAAAAGGCACGGAAGCTGGAGTGGGTTACCATTTGCTATCTCCTCTCGGTTGTAGTCGTCATGTATCTGGTGATGGGCGCCTCACAGGCGATGAAAACCGCCTGGCTTGAAGTCGCCCTGAGTATCCTTCCGGCGATCGCTTTCCTGATCGCCTCAACAATCTTCGACCGACAGCCGACGCCGAAATTTCCCTACGGTTACCACCGGGCCTTCGGCATCGCCTTTCTTGCCGGTTCTCTGGCCCTCTTTGCCATGGGAGGCTTCCTTGTGGTCGATTCATCGATGGCGCTGATCCGGGCCGAGCATCCGACCATCGGCAGCACGGAAATTTTTGGTCGTCAGATATGGATGGGATGGATCATGATCCTTGCCCTCCTCTACAGTGCCGGACCGGCCATGATCCTCGGCTTCAGGAAGCATCCGCTGGCCAAACAATTACACAACAAAATTCTCAAGACCGACGCCGATGCGCAAAAGGCCGACTACATGACGGCGGTTGCGGCAATGGCCGGCATCATCGGCGTAGGATTCGGTCTCTGGTGGGCCGATGCGGTTGCCGCGCTCTTCATCTCCGTCTCCGTCCTGAAGGACGGATTCACCAACCTCAAGACGGCGATTCAGGACCTGATGGACAGTCGCCCTTCGCATACGGAGAACAGCGAAAAGGATGAGCTGGTCGATGAGGTTGAACACTACATCCGGTCGTGGCAGTGGGTGGATCGGGTCCGGGTCAGATTCCGTGAGGCCGGACAGGTCTATTTCGGAGAGGTCATGGTTACCGTCCGTTCGGAGGAAAATCTGGTGGAGAACATCGCAAAGGGGATAGAAGATCTGGAGAAGTTTCACTGGAAGATCTACGACGTGGTCGTTGTGCCGGTGCGGCAGTTGCCGGAGTGGGGAGGGGAGGATTGATGAACCTGTGGTTGTAAACCATGAAAAACACCTGTCAACAAGTGGTTATCGAACTATTGAAGGGGGATATAACCCGAATCGAAGTCGACGTTATCGTCAATGCCGCCAATACCTCGCTGATGGGGGGAGGAGGAGTTGACGGTGCAATCCATCGGGCTGGAGGAAAAGCGATTCTGAATGAGTGTATTGCGATCAGGAACCGTCAGGGAGGGTGCAAAACCGGAAAAGCCGTTATCACGACTGCGGGTGATCTCCCCGCAAAAAAAGTTATTCATACGGTAGGACCTGTCTGGAACGGAGGAGGAAAGAATGAGGCTGATCTGCTACGACATTGTTATACCAATGCTCTTCAGCTTGCCCAGCAACATGGTTACGGCTCGATTGCATTTCCCGCTATCAGTACCGGCATTTATGGATTCCCGAAAGAACTGGCCTGCGCTATAGCTGTGGAGGCTATCCTTGCCTTTAACTATACCTGTATTCGGAAGGTGATCTTTATCTGCTTCGATGAAGAGAACTTCAGGATGTACAGACAAAAACTGCCGTAATCTGACTTCTCCTGTCACCCTCTCTCCCTCCTCCTTCCTATCTTTGCTCGAAAAACCGAAGGATATGCGAAAACTGATTCTGAACCTTGCCGTCAGCCTAGACGGATTTATTGAAGGACCGAACGGAGAGTTCGACTGGTGTTTCACCGACCAGGATTACGGTATGACCGACTTCTTCAAGCGGATCGATGCCGTCTTCATGGGGAGGAAGTCGTATGAGCTGATGCAGAGTATGGACGAAGGGGGCTACGGAGAGATTCCCGGGATGCCGGAGGTGACCGAGTACGTCTTCTCGAATACGCTGCGTGATGTGAAGGAGGGGGCCGTGCTCGTATCGGGAGAGAAAAGAGAAGTCGAGGACCGGGTGCGGGAGATCAAGGAGGAGGAGGGGAAGGATATCTGGCTCTTCGGTGGAGCCGACCTGACAAGCTTCCTGATGAATGCCGGACTGGTCGACGAACTTGCCCTGTCGGTCCACCCGATCCTTCTCGGACGGGGGAAGCCTCTGTTCAGCGACATCACCGACAGAATCCGGCTGGAACTTACGGACACGAAAACATGGTCGAGCGGACTGGTGACGTTGACCTACCGTCCGGCCTGAACAGAAGAGAAAATCTTGCCGGGAAGGGAGATGTCCGTCTCATTCCATTCTCCTGCACAACTGATAGCTGACAGCTCATAGCCCATAGCTGACAGCTCAAAGCTCAAAGCTGACAGCTCAAAACTCACTCACTCTCCCGATCTTCCGGTATTTGTATTCACCAATCGGAGAAAAATGCCGCAGACGATATCCTCTGAAATAGTAACGCTTCCGCTCGACTGCCGGGTGGACTATTATCCGGATTTCATGACGCCCGAAGAGAGTGACGAACTCTTCAACTACCTGCCGGCCAACGTCGATCTCTCCGAACAGCGACTGCTGACCGAGACCGGCGAGGAATACGTGATGGATGTCGGAAAGTGCATGTTTGTTGACGGCGACAGCGTGAGAGAAGTCCACTTGCATGAATCGCTGGGGAGAAGGATTCTGTGGCCGGAGCCGGTGATGGAACTGCGACGGAAGATCGAATCGCTGACCGGCCGGATCTTCGGAGCCTGCGTCTGCATCTACTACCGGGACGGAACGAAAGGAGTCGACTTCCACCGTGATCTTCCCGCCTTCGGCGATACCTCGGTGATCCCCTCTGTCAGTCTCGGCGCCGAGCGGACGTTTGTCCTGCGCAATGTTTCGGATCATTCCGACCGGTTTGTGCTGAAGCCGGCGCACGGCAGTCTGATTGTGATGGGGGAGGGATGCCAGCAGAGATACGAACATGCCGTCCTCCACGATGAGACCGTGACCCGGGCCAGAATCAACCTGACGTTCAGGATGCTGGGGTATGGCCGATGATGCGGAACCCGACCCGGCAAAGACATCCGACCGGATGTCTTTGCCGGGTTGGTCGGGCGGTGCCGCATCCAACCGGATGCGGCTACCGGGTCCCGAACATTTCCTTGTCGATGAAGAGGGCGTCTTTCCCCTTCTTCGTTCCGTTGTAGAACGTGATCGATTTCATATCGGGCGTCACCAGAAGCGTGCGGGAGGATTGCGAGAGATAACCCGAGCCGATCGGGAATTCGTGTCTGCGCACCCTTCCATCCTCGAACTCGATCACTGCGTGCGTGTAATTCTCTCCCGGCTTCAGCCGGATCAGCCGACCGTCGTACGGACCATAGGTGTGCCGGAAGACCTGGGTCTGCGAATTGTTGTTGACCGCCAGGGCATAGATCGCCGTATCCGAACCGACATCCAGCAGTGCCAGGCTTCGTCCGTCGTGCGGGGCAAAGAATCCGCTCTCGGTCACCGGCACCGAGGCGAAGCCCCCTTTGCCGTTGCCGGAGAGGAGCAGTCCGAACCCGGCGTCGTAGCGGATAACCTCCCGGTCGGGTCCGTAGAAATTCTCCAGCGCCAGCACGTCCAGATTCCCGTCTGCGTTGAAGTCACAGATGACGGTGCCGGAGATCGGCGAGGCCTGGGCGATGATCGGCAGGCGATGGAGACGGAATTTTCCTCCCCCCAGATTCTCCACGTAGGCACTGTACATCGTCGTCGCGAACCGCTGATCGGCGTTTGCCAGGAGCGTCGTGTCGAAGACCTCGCCGACGGTTGCCAGAGAGAAGGGGACGAAGTCGACCCAGTTTCTCTTGATGTACGTCCCCATCTGCGTCGCCAATGCGTCCTTTCCCCGTGCCGGATATTCCTTCCCCTGGAAGTAGTAGGTCATGATCAGATCGCGACTCGAATTCCGGTCGAAGTCGTTGGCGTAGAGCCTGATCGGATGTTCCTTCGTCGGCTGCATCGTCTGGCGCGTGTTCAGTCCGACGTTCCCGGCGATATAGTCGATGTCGCCGTCGTTGTCGAAGTCCCCTGCGCTGAGGCTGCGCCACCAGCCGTTGGTCGAGTCGAGACCGGAGTTCTTCGTCATGTCTACAAGCCGCTTCCCATCCTCGTTCCGGTACAGGTTGATGCCAAGCCATTCGCCGGTGAGGACGAGGTCGGGACGGTTGTCGTTGTCGAAGTCCGACCAGATGGCGGCCGAGACCATGCCGGGATTGACCAGATCGGGAGCGATCTCTGCGGTTACGTCGAAAAATCTGC
>CBFGQN010000145.1:0-8293 GCA_965650895.1 uncultured Ignavibacteria bacterium
TGCTGATTGACGAGGGGAAACTTGCTCCGACCCGGTTTGTCGAATTCGGGATTCAACCCTTCGCCAATGCCCGAACCCACCTCGCCTGGCTTGAGGGAAAAGGGGGGAACGTGCAGTCGCTTGACCTTATCCGGCGCATCGGTCTGCACGATGCGTTGAAAGCCTCCCTCCGTCTGGTCGTGCCGAACAGCACTCCTTTCTACGGCACGCTCGACCTCGATGCCGTGCGTGCTTCCGACGCGCCGGGCGTTTCGGCGACGATGCCGGACGGATTCTCTCCTGAAGAACTCCTGACGACCGCCCACATCCTCGGATGTCACCCGCACTGCATCGCTCTGGATATTGCCGAGATGAATCCGGCCTACGATATCGACAACAGAACGGCAAAGCTGGCAGCCCATGCCGTCATGCGGTTCGTGTCGGGCGTGCTGAGCCGACTGGAGAAGCCGAAGGCATAACGCAGAGAGCAGGAGAAGCAGTGGGACGACAGAGCTATGGTGTTGCCCCTCTTCCGGGTATCGGATATTTCGAGAGGAATCCCTCGGGGGGTGGAGCGGCATTTCTCATCCGGATGATGGAGAATTCCAGCGAGGAATCGGCTACGGCTTCGCGGAGTTCCCACAGCGAAGGCATGATCCGCAATTCAACGTTCTGCTGCAGCAACAGTACAAGAGGCGAGATTCCTCCCTGCTCGGAAACCGGCGCAACAGCCCGGCGTGTGATCCAGTAGCCCGCCTCTCTATCAAACAGCTCGAATGAAGCCGGATCGAATTCGTAGAGAACCAGTCGCCCCGAGAGGATCCGCTCCATCCAGCCGGACTCTACAGCGATCACGCGCCCGGCTCTGCCGGGACCGATCAGCCGTTCCACATCTTCCGGACTGCTTCTCACGGTTGCCCGGAACGTCACACGGGGACAGTCCCGTGGGAGCAGATAGTTCGCCAGGTGTTCGCGATCGATCCCCCAGACGACATCTTCATCAATCCCCGCCCCGGCCGGCGCCGGACGTGGCTCGAACAAACCGATACCCGGGGTATCGCTGATGTGATACAGGTTCATTCTCTCTACTTCTTTGCGTCTTTCCCCTTTGCGTGAACTCGGAAGATGTACCACAAAATCATGAAGAGCATCAAAGGCGGATCTACCTTCCAAGCTTCAATCCTTCTCCTTTTTCATACTTACTCTGCAGCCGACCGTTTCTGAAGTGCTGGAACCATGCGGTCCCCCCCAATCCGCTTTGCCATTCCATCATCTCCACGCTGTCGCCAACCACCATGAACGACCGCACGTCGTGCCCCATCCCCCCACCAACCTCCGTTCCCGGACAATGCCGGCAAACTCCACGATCAGGACTTCATAGAACGGATAGATACCGAAGTACAGACCACTTGAATCCCGTTCGAAGATCACTTCGGAGAAGAGGTTCCTTCCGGAGGATTCGCGGTAACGGAGAACGTTCTCCGTATAGTTGACATCGGGATGTCGGGCGGCTATCGCTTCAAGAATGCCCTTCTCACCCTGTGTCAGAGAGGAGCGTTCCATCTGCATTGCTGTAGAAGACAAGACCGAATCCGTCAACGCTGACAAGTGATTGTCGGTGTTCTCTTCGTACTCTCTTTCCCCGCTGTTGCCGCATGATGTCAACAGGAGAAGGAGCATCAGGCTCCCGACGGCAAATTCACTTCGACAGAGCGGAACCGGACTCATAATGTTTTTCCTCTTTGCCTCTTTGCGTGAGTCTGAAAGATCTACCACATTCGCCCTGGCGGACACAAAGATCTATTCAACCCCGAGCCGATCAATCAGGAACGCATACTCGAAGGCTTTCTCCTTCAGGTAGTCGTAGCGTCCGGAGGCACCGCCGTGGCCGGCTCCCATGTTCGTTTTCAGCAGGAGCGTGTTGGCATCGGTCTTCATCACCCGCAGCTTTGCGGTCCACTTGGCCGGTTCCCAGTACTGCACGCGGGGGTCGTGCAATCCCGCAATCACCAGCAGATGAGGATACTCCTTCGCCTCGACGTTGTCGTAGGGAGAATAGGAGAGCATATAGTCGAAGAACTCCTTCTCGTTCGGGTCTCCCCACTCCTCATACTCGCCGATCGTCAGCGGCAACGTCGTGTCCAGCATGGTGTTGACCACGTCGACAAACGGAACGTTGGCGATGGCTACCCGGGCCAGATCGGGGCGCATGTTGATCACCGCCCCCACCAGTAACCCCCCGGCACTTCCCCCTTCAATCGCCAGCCTCTCATGGTCGGTATATCCCACCTCTACAAGTCTGTCGCCGCATGCGATAAAGTCGGTAAACGTGTTCTTCTTCTTCAGAAATTTTCCCTCGTCATACCACCGGCGCCCGAGTTCCTGGCCTCCGCGAATGTGGGCGATGGCGAAGATGAATCCGCGGTCGAGCAGACTGAGCCGTTTGTCGTCGAACCAGGGATCCATGCTGTAGCCGTAGGAGCCGTAGCCGTAGAGGAGGCAGGGGTTGCCTCCGTTCTTTTTGAACAGATCTTTTCTGTAGACCAGTGAGACGGGAATTTCCTCGCCGTCGGAGGCACGGGCGGTGATTCGCTCCGCATGATATGCCGACGGATCGTATCCTCCCAGAACGGCTTTCCTCTTCAGCAGCGTACGCTCGCCGCTTCTCATGTCGTAATCGTAGATCGATTCGGGTGTGGTGAGCGAGGTGTAGGAAAAACGGAGCACGTCGGAATCGAACTCGACGTTGTCCCGCGTGAAGACGGTATAGACCTCTTCATCGAACTCCACATCGGTCCAATCTCCGGAACCGAAGTGGAAGATATCGATCCCGGTCAGTCCGCGGGTCCGCTTGTGGATCACAAGATGATCCGAGAACATCACGATGTAGTTCAACATCACGTTCTCCCGCCCCGGAATCAGTTCCTCCCAGTTCGCACGATTGGTGTCGGCCACCGGCGTCCTCATCAGACGGAAGTTCGGCGCGTGCTCGTTTGTCAGAATGTAGAGAAAGCCGTTTCGATGTTCGATCGAATACTCCATCTTCGGTTCCCTCGGAGCGACAAGACGGAAACTCCCCTCAGGGTCGGCCGCCGAAAGGACATACTCTTCACTCGTCTCCTTGCTCTGCGTGCTGAGAACGAGATATGTGCGGTCAGCCGTCTTCGAGACATGAACCGAAAACCGCTCATCCGGTTCATGGAAAACTTCCCGGTCTTTCTCCACACCATCCCCGAGTCGATGCCGAAGGATTTTATGCGCCCGTTTCGCCTCGTCGTGAATCGCATAGAAGAACGTCCGCCCGTCGGCGGCCCACTCCAGCGAGTAGTTTGTTCCGGTAATCATATCGTCCAGATCTTTTCCCGACTCCAGATCCCGGACACGCACCGTGTATTCTTCCGAACCGTTCAGGTCGAGCGAGTAGGCAAGCAGAGAATGATCCGGGCTGATCTTGTAGACGCCGATACCGAGATAATCACTCCTCGCCTTTTCAGCCTCTTCGTTCAGATCGAGCAGGATTTCTTCCTCTCCCTCCATACTCCCCTTTCTGCGACAGTAGATCGCATACTGCTTCCCCTCGACCGTTCGGGAGTAGTACCAGTAGTCTCCCCACCGGAACGGGACCTTCAGGTCGGTCTGCTGTATACGTCCGAGCATCTCGTTGTAGAGTTGTTCCTGAAGTTCGGCGGTGTGGGCGGTCATGTTCGCCGTGTAGCTGTTCTCCTCTTCCAGATAGGAGATGACCTCCGGCTGCTCCTTCTCGCGCAGCCAGTGATAATCATCCGTTCGGGAATGACCGTGGGTCTCCGATTGATAAGGAATTTTCCCGGCAACAGGAGGCTTGTGTTCGGACATCGTCGTGAATGGTTGTGTGGGTTCCGTTTCGTCGGGACAAAGTTTACGACAAAAGAACGAAACGGCGGAAGGAGAATCAACTCTTCTCTCTTCCGCCGCTTCATCAGGCTGAAAAATGTCGTACCGCTATCAACCTTCGTTTACGCCTCTACCCGTTTCCCGCTCCCCCCCGGGATTCTGATGTCGAGCGTTCCCATTTTTCCTTCGCGGTAGTCGGCATAGGCCTGCCGGATCTCGTCCATCGTGTTCATAACAAAGGGACCGTAGGCCACCACCGGTTCGTCGATCGGTTTGCCGCCGAGCAGAAGGAATCGGGTCGACTCTTCGGAACGGACCCGAATATCTTCACCCTCAATCGTGAACCCGGCGAGTTCACCTTCACGGACGGTCTCCCCGTTCTCAAGCAGCACAGTCCCCCGCAGGACATACAGTCCGGTGGTATGGTCCGGATTGACCGGCAGGATATGATCGGCCCCCGGGTTCAGACTGACATCAAAGAGCATCACCGGCGTAAAGGTCCGCGCCCCCCCTTTCGTCCCCTCGAACTCTCCGGCGATCACCCGAAGCCGACCGGCTCCATGTTCAAGCTCGACAACCGGAATATTCTCCTCCCGAATATCCTGATAGCCCGGCTTCTCCGATTTGTGCGCAGCCGGAAGGTTCACCCAGAGCTGCACCATCTCGATTGTCCCTCCCCGGCGTGTAAAATCGCGACCGTACTTTTCCTCGTGTACCACTCCGGAAGCGGCCGTCATCCACTGGACATCCCCTTGTTTCAACGCTCCCTGATTGCCGGCCGAATCACGGTGCTCCAGCTCACCCTGCACCACCACCGTCACCGTCTCGAACCCCCGATGGGGATGTTCATCCACTCCACGCGGCGTCTCGCTCGGCTCCACCTCGGTCGGCCCGGCATGATCCAGCAAAAGGAAGGGATCGATCCCCTCGATGGCCGGACCCGGCATCGGCCGCCGGATATGGAATCCGTCCCCCACCATATCGGGACGACTCTTGGCAATCGCGAGCAGTTCTTTCGGGTTTCTTTTCCGTGCATTCATGTCTACTCCCTCCTGAAAACATATTTATTTGTTGGAACAAGCATCCTGACGACCAAGTATCGGGAATCATTGTCCGGCAGAGGCCCGATCCCCTCTTGAAAGCAAATGTGTCATCTGCAGAGGAATACCCGCCGGTTCATTCCACCGGATGAATTTACCGTAAATTCGCATCGTACTGTCCGGGTTATGCGGCGATGCGGAGATATCTGATTCGGTTCATCGGAACACATGCTACACATACTTGAAGGATTGACGAAGCTCTGGAGTCGCCTCCGTCCGGCCCAGTTGTTTGTAGGGTCGTTCATACTCCTGATCGTCGTCGGCACGCTCGGCTTTATGATTCTTCCCGGTCTGTATACCGGCCCGGGACTCGACTGGCTTGACGCACTCTTCACGGCCACCAGCGCGGTCTGCGTCACCGGACTGATCGTCGTCGATACGGCCACGTACTTCACCACGTTGGGCCAGATATGGATTCTTCTGCTGATCCAGCTCGGCGGACTTGGAATCATCACGCTCGGCTCCCTGATCATTACCGCCCTGAACCAGCGGCTCCCCCTTCGCTCCCATGCTCTGGCCTCCGGCGTCGAGGTGCTGGGAACGAAGATCACCCCGGGCGAACTGGTGCGGCGGGTGGTCATCTTCACACTGGTCATCGAACTTCTGGGGGCGCTCTCCCTCTGGATCTGGTGGGGAATGAACGGAGACTGGGGAGGAAGTTTCTGGCCCGCTCTCTTCCACTCGATCAGCGCATTCTGCAACGCGGGCTTTTCCACCTGGACCGACTCTCTTATCCGTTTCCAGCGGGATCCGGTGAGTATCGGCATCTTCAGTCTGCTGATCATCCTGGGAGGGATCGGATTTGTAGTGATGAGCGATCTGGGTCAGTGGTGGCAACACCGCCGTCAGCGACCCGGACATCGCCTTTCGCTGCACACGAAAATCACGGTCTGCACATCGCTGATTCTGATCTTCGCCGGCTGGATTCTCTTCACGATGTTCGAATGGGAGGTCACCTTTGCCTCACTCTCTCCGCCGGATCGCTTCGTCAACGGCTTTTTCATGAGCGTGACGGCACGAACTGCGGGATTCAACACGATCGATTACGGAGCCGCCTCCGACAGTTCGAATTTCCTGACGATTCTTCTGATGTCGATCGGCGGCTCTCCGGGATCGACGGCGGGTGGATTGAAAACCACAACCATCGCCCTTATCATCCTTGTGGCCTGGGCACGACTTCGGGGGATGAAATCGGCCTCCGCTTTCGGGCGCTCTCTGCCGGGTGACACGGTCCAGCAAGCGGTCGGGTTCTTCACCCTCGGCTTTGCCCTGATCACCCTCGGCATCTTCGCCTTCACCACACTGGAACTTCCCTTCATCTCCCATCGGTTAACCGAACGGGGGTTTCTCCCCTACATGTTTGAAACCGTCAGCGCCTTCAACACGGTCGGTCTGTCGATGGGGGTAACGCCGATGCTGGAAACCGAGGGGAAGATCATCACGATCATTCTCATGTTTATCGGTCGCGTGGGACCGCTGACGCTGATCGCCGCGATTGCCGCCCGTTCGCACCGGGCAATCAGCAAGGTCAGATATGCAAAGGAAGACGTATTGATCGGATAGAACTACTACAGCCACTCTCTTATACGCTATCAGGCTATCATGGCAGGGAAAAAACGATTTGTCGTTATCGGCCTCGGGAATTTCGGCTCAAGTGCCGCGGCAATGCTCTACCGTCAGGGACATGAGGTGATCGCTATCGACATCTCGGCAGAGACGGTCGACCGCGTCGCCCCGAAAGTCACCAGGGCGGCTGTCGGAGACGGACGGGACATCACTGTCCTGAGTCATCTGGGAGGAGACGAGGCCGATGTCGGCATTATCAGTACCGGCGACGACATCACGGCCAGCGTTCTGGCGACACTCACACTCCTTGATCTCGGTATCAAGTCAATCATCGTCAAGGTCATTTCCGAGGACCACAGCCGGGTGATGAGGCGGATCGGCGCGTCGCAGACCGTCTTCCCGGAAAAAGATATGGCCGAGAATCTGGCCCAGAGTCTGAGCGACGATTCGGTCCTGAACTACACACGACTCGGTGCCGGATTCGGTATGCAGGAGATGAAAACGCCGAAGCACTGGCAGGGGAAGACCCTCCGTGATCTCTCCCTTCCCACACGACATCTTCTCTCGGTGGTCGGCATTCATCACATCAAGACCGACACGCTTTCAATTCCACCGAATCCCGATCGGCCGCTGATAGCCACCGACACGCTCCTGATCGCCGGCAGCGACAAGGCGTTGCAGCGGGCCAGCGATCTGGAGGACAGTTAACCACGCCCCCTTTGTGACTCTTCGTGCTTCCGTCGCAGCGGTTGACCTGATGGTGAATCTCATCCGGAGATACCGGTTTTCCCCGGGCCGGGAGAAGCACCACAAAAACACGAAGAGCACAAAGAAACCACGAAGCCGGATCGTCCTGCCGTGTCCCGAACTCAGTGCATACATCCCATGTAGACTCTGGTCTTCTTTATGTATGCGTCCCCGGTGAATTCACGCGCCTTTGCCAGAGTCTCCCGCACGATCGGCGAATCGGATTCTCCGCTTGCCGCCACCACGATGTAGTAGTCCGGAGCAAAGCCTTCGTAGGCACCCGAGTGCTCGATGCTGACGTAGACACCGTTATCAAATCTTCCCCGCGCCACATAGCACGGATGCTCCCACCCGGTCCCCTCACAGATCTCCGGCGACCAGGTCAGTCCGACCGTTGAATCCGGTCCCAGTTCGCGAAGATCCAGCATCAGATCAAGATAGTAGGATGCGTTCGAAGCGATTTCCAGAGCCGTCTCGTAACTGCCGGTGGAACCGACGATGACGAAGCTCCGCTCCGCCCACATATCGGAGTCGTCATACTCCACAACGTCCTCGTCCTGAGCGGTAGTCGGGACGGTGACCAGGCAGAGCAGCAGGACCATCCGGAAAATAAAGCGACAGCAATACGATGCAGGATTCATTATTCCATCGTCGATTATGTGAGCAGGAAAACCGTGCGAGCCGATGCAAGATAATGTAGTTCAGTGGTTGAATCGTTCAATGGTTGCATAGTTGGATTGTTCAATGGTTGATCGAGACATCGTCAGCTCCAGCCCACAAAACCATTCAACTATTCAACCATACAACAGCATCGACAACGATCATCGGCTCCAGCCCGTAAAACCATTCAACTATTCAACAGCATCGACAACGATCATCGGCTCCAGCCCGTAAAACCATTCAACTATTCAACAGCATCAACAACGATCATCGGCTCCAGCCCGTAAAACCATTCAACTATTCAACAGCATCAACAACGATCATCGGCTCCAGCCCGTAAAACCATTCAACTATTCAACAGCATCAAC
>CBFGQN010000146.1:0-8255 GCA_965650895.1 uncultured Ignavibacteria bacterium
CTTTGCGTCTTTGTCCATTGCGCCCTTTGCGTGAGGAAGGAGAGGGAAATGCAAAGAGGGAGAAGGGGAGGAGCCGTGAGCCATGAGCGTCAGCCTTGAGGGATGAGATTTCAGCTTTGCGTCTTTGTCCATTGCGCCCTTTGCGTGAGGAAGGAGGGAGAAATGCAAAGAGGGGGAAGGGGAGGAGCCGTGAGCCATGAGCGTCAGCAGTCAGGGGTGAGGAGAGTGTGATGAGTTCGACAATCGACATTTGAAAATCGACAATCTCCGGATCGATGTGCTCATACACTCTTACACCCCCCCCACTCATCCCCTCACTCACAGCCTATCGTTCCAGCAACTCCTGTTCCCGTTGCTTCAGCAATGCTTCCTGTTGGCGGTGTTCTTCCTTTTTGATGTCGAGTTCCCGTTGCATCAGTTCCACGTTCATCTCGTCCGATTCGCCGCCGCTGAAGAGTCCGCCGACCAGCCAGTTGTTCCGCAGTCCCCGCATGTTCGTCCCGAATTCCCGTGCTGCCATGCCGGCGTTGTCTGCTGTCCGGCTGAGGGTGCCGACAAGGGTTTCCAGGGAATCGTAGAGGCTCCGGTCGTAGAGGAGGGCGCCGACCGTCCCTTTCCCCTGTCCGAGATCACGGATCAGCTTCTGGCTCTCGTGCGTGATGCCGTCGACATTGTCGGCGGTGGAGCGGAGGACCGAGGAGAGGTCCGTGAACTGGCGTGTGGTTTCATCGAACAGTGCCTGTGCCGACTCGCCGACTCCGACCAGTTCGTTGTATGCCTCGTCGTCGGTCAGAAGTTTTCCCAGCGTCCCCTCGCCACGTCTGAAGCGAAGGAAGAGAGTATCGAGCGAGGCGGTAATGTTGTTGACGTTCTGCACGGCCCGGTCGGCCTTCTCCAGAATGGCCAGGTAGTTCGCCGGAGGGGCGGCCTGGATCACGTCGCCGTTCCGCACCACCGGCATCGAGAAATCGGTCGTGAGGATCTCCACCTGTTTGTCGCCGACGATGCCGAGCTGGCTGATGGCGGCAATCGATCCGGTGTGGATCATCTTCCGGTATTCCTCTTCGATCACCATATCGACTTTGACGCGCGAGGCGGTATCGTAGACAACCAGCTTGACGTCGGTCACCGAACCCACGCGAATGCCGTTGACCACCACTGCCGCACCGCTCAGCAGTCCTTCGACGTTCTCGAAGTAGGCGGTGACCGTAAACGTCTTGCTGAAGAGGTTCCGCCGGTCGCCCATCACAAAGATGCCGATGGCCAGAATCAGAAGACCGCCGATGGAGAAGATTCCAACCCGGAAGAGTCGGCGTTTACGGATGCTTTCCGAAGAGATATACCCTGTTGTCTGATTGGATTCTGTCGTTTCCATGGGAATTCAAAAACTAAGTTTTCACGTACTCTGCTTACTCTTTATACACTTTGACCTTATACGCTTGCGGCGTGGAAGAACGAACGCAGGAACGGATGTTCCTGCGTTCTCGCCTCATCGATCGTTCCTACAAACTTGATGACTCCCTCATCGATAAACGCGACTTTATCGGCAATCAGGCTCATGCAGTAAGGATCGTGGGTGACGGCCACAGCGGTGATGCCCAGACGATCCCGCAGTTGCAGTATCAGTTGGGAAATATCTTCGGTCGTCAACGGATCCAGTCCGGTCGTCGGCTCATCGTAGAGAAGGTATTTCGGCTCGGTGATGATCGTCCGGGCCACGCCGATCCGCTTCCGCTGGCCTCCGGAGAGTTCCGACGGCATCCGGTCGATCGTCTCCGGCAGACCGACCTCTTCAAGATAGTACTCGATTTTCTCCTTGATTTCCTTCTTCGTCATCTCCCGCGTCTTTTCCAGCGGAAAGGCCATATTCTGTCCCACCGTCAGCGAATCGTAGAGGGCCCCTCCCTGAAAGACATACCCGACATCGTGGCGAATCCGCTGAAGGGTCTTCTGGTCTGCCCCCACCACTTCCATATCGTCGACGATGATGCTCCCCTCATCCGGTTCGATCAATCCGACGATGCTTTTCAGCAGGACGCTCTTTCCCGTTCCCGACTTCCCGATCAGCACGACCGTCGTTTTGTCCTCTACCTCCAGATCGGTTCCCCTAAGAGGGTGGACCGTTTCGGAGAAGGCTTTATGAAGATTCCGAATCTTGATCATAAGCTACATGTCCGGACGGAGCGTGACTAACAGCTTTACTACCAGAAGGTCGATCACCAGAACCCAGAGGGAGGCCAGAACCACTGCCGACGTCGTCGCCCGTCCGACCCCCTGCGTTCCCGATTCGGTATTGAATCCCTTATAGGCTCCGACCAGGGCGATCGTGAAGCCGAAGAGGGTTGTTTTCAGAATGCCGGGGATCACGTCCCAGAAGAGAAGATATTCCTGCACCTTCTGATAGTAGAGTTTCAGCGTCGCCCCGGTTGCGATGAATTCGGCGACGAAGCTGCCGAAAATTCCGATGAAGTCGGCGATGATCGTCAGAATCGGCATCAGGATAATCATCGCCGTGATCCGGGTGGTCACCAGATAGTTGTACGGGTCTACACCTGAACATTCCATCGCGTCGATCTGTTCGGTCACCCGCATCGAGCCGAGTTCGGCGCTGATGCCGGAACTGACGCGGCCGGCCACGATCAGGGCGGTGATGACCGGACAGAGTTCGATGGTGAGGGAGCGGGTGACCAGCGCCGGAAGAAATCCGGCCGCACCGAAGTCCTCCATCGTCGGGCGTGCCTGAAGGGCGAGAATGGCGCCGATCAGAAAGTTCGTGATCAGAACCAGGGGGGTAGAGTAGGTGCCGAGTTCGTCGGTGTGCCGGACGATCTGCTTCCACTCGTACGGCGGCCTGAAGACCGTACTGAAGTACTTGCCGATGAATCGTACGTAGTTGCCGAACGAAACGACTCTGTCGCGAAAAAAACCGCTCTGCTCAAGTTCACTCATAGTGCATAAGGACTATACTGCCGTCTCCATCCCGTGCCGTCGCGGAAGCGTCAACCGGCTGTCAATATCGCAAGGCCGTTCTCCCCGTGCAAGCAACGAGGTGCAATTCCGGACATCCGGGGAAAAAGAATCCTCGGGGCGGGGACCCCGTTTCTTCGTCGAATGTTATTTTATACCGCAGTCATCTATGAAGTATCAAGCAACTATGCAGATCGCAGACAAGTTCCCGACGATCCGGGCCGAGTTCCCGGTGACCGACGCCACGTTCGTCTCTCCGAGCGGGGCAACCCGCAAAATCATTTATCTGGACCACGGTGCCAGCACCCATCCTCCGCTGAGTGTCCTGGACTACTACCGCGATTTCCTGGAGCATTATTATGCCAATATCCACCGGGGAAACCATTACCTGTCGCAGAAGGCCTCGCAGTTGTTCGACGAGGTGACCGAGACGGTGCTCGATTTTATCGGGGCCGAGCACGACCGGAATGAGGTGATCTTCACGCTGAACACGACGACGGCGATCGACATCGCCAGTCATATCATGCGGGAGGAGGAGGGGATCACCCTTGTCTCGGAGATGGAGCATCACTCGAACGATCTGCCGCACCGTCGCCGGGGGGAAGTGGTGAAGATTCGGGTGGATGATGACGGGAAACTGGACTACAATGATCTGGAAGAGAAATTGAAGTCTCATCGGGTGAAGCTTGTGGCGGTGACCGGGGCGAGCAACGTGACCGGCTATCTGCCGGATATCCACGGCATCGCCCGTCTGGCCCACCGGCACGGAGCAAAGATTCTGGTTGACGCGGCACAGCTGCTGGCCCACAAGAAGATCGACGTGAAGCCCTGCACCGATGAGGAACATCTGGATTTTGTCGCCGCTGCAGGACACAAAGCCTACGCTCCGTTCGGCGCCGCCTTCCTGGTTGCCCCCCGTCAGTCGTGCGATGCGGCCACCCCCTACATCCCCGGCGGAGGGACCGTGCAGTTCGTCACCAATTCGAATGTTCTCTGGGCCGAGGGGCAGGACCGGCATCTGGCCGGGACGCCGAACATTCCGGGGGTGATCGCCCTCGGCAGGGCGCTTCGGTGGCTGGAGGAGATCGGCCTGGAGGAGGTGCGGGAACATGAGCTGGGTCTGCTCCGCCTGATGCTTCAGGGACTGGAGAGGATCGAGGGGGTGACCCTGCTGGGGAACATTCCGGCGGAGGAACGTCTCGGCGTCTGTTGTTTCAACATCGACGGATACCACGACGAGCGTGTGTCACTCCTGCTGAACAACGATTTCGGCATCGCCACGCGAAACGGTTGTTTCTGTGCCCATCCTTACCTCTCCCGTCTTCTCAACTGCGTCGACCCCGAGCACATCCTTTCCCAGATCCAGGCTGATCCCGATATCCTGAAACCGGGGGCCGTTCGAGCCACAATCGGTATCTTCAACGACGAATCGGATATCAATGCTCTGATCAATGCGGTGGCCGCACTGGCCGCTCATCCGGAATGGGGGGAGAACGACTCCCTCGTATCCCAGGCTCGATGCACGGATTTTGCGTGAGGACGCTATAACGATGAAAACTCCCCTGACAAAGGAAGATGTACGCCGTGAGGCGTTGCAGCGACGAAACCGGCTAAGCCCTGTGGAGAGGGGAGAGAAGAGCTTCGTGATCTGCCAGACGATCATGGAAGATGAAGGGTTCCTTGATGCCCGCGGGGTTCACGTTTATCTCCCGTTCGGTTCGGAGGTCGATATCAAGCCGCTGATCTCCCTTGCCTGGGATCTCGGCAAGGAGGTCGGTCTGATGCGGGTGCAGCCGGACGGTGGAAGCGAACAGCATCTGATAACCGGGGAGACCGTCTACCGGACCGGTCACCTCGGCATCTCCGAACCGGTCGAGAGCGAGGTCTTCAACATGGATCTCTGCGATCTTGTCCTTGTTCCGGTCGTGGCGGCTGATGCGGGTTGCAATCGTATCGGCTACGGGAAGGGATACTACGATCAGTTCCTGACGCAATTCCCGCGACCGACGATAGGGATTGCCTTCGACGTACAGATTTTTCCGGAACTGCCGGTGGATGAACTCGATATTACCCTGGACAAGATTGTTACCGAGACAAGGGTCATCCTTCCGTGAAACCTGACGAACGGGGGAGCGTACCCCGCGACCTCTGAACGTCCGGAAAAGAACGACCTGAGTGAACGACTATGAGCAAGCTTCCCGCGCGAAAACTCTACAGATCGGATGACGGCATCATCGCCGGTGTCTCCGTCGGCCTCGCCCGTTATTTCAAACTCCCCCCGCTTCTCATACGAATCCTTTTCCTGCTCCTTCTGGTTGTCGGTCCCGGACTTCCCCTCTACATCCTGTTCTGGATTCTTGCTCCGCGCAGCCGGGCAGACGGGATTTCCTATCGGAGCGGATTGAGCATGCCTCTGATCTTCCTGCTCGGGATCGTGGTCGCCATCGGCATCGGTTTTTCCTTCGCTCTGGAGATCTCCTTCGGAGGCGCCCTCCTCTTTCTGGTCGGCTTCGTTGTCGGTCTGGTCAACCTGATGAAGGGGAGACGGATCGGCGACACGGATGACGGGGTATCCGAGGCTGAGCCGGAGCCGGAGATGCTGGAGGGGATCGGAACCGTTTACACCATACGGATCGGGGTGGAGAAGAAGATTGCCGGAGTCTGTGCCTGGCTCTCGGAGAAATCGGGGATCGACGTGACGATCATCCGCGTTATCGCGATCATCCTTGCATTCTTCACATTTCCGATCGTCCCGATTCTCTATCTTGTCGCCGCATTTGTCCTTCCGAAACAGGAGAAGCTCCGAATTCATTAGTCTGTGATACGACAAGAGATTCCGCGCACAACGCCGACGCGCGAAGAGTTCCGCCGACTGGCCGGGACGTACGATCTGATTCCCGTTGCAAGGATTGTGACGGAGGTTCCCGACCCTTTGAGACTCTACCGGCTGATACGGGAAGGTTCAACCGGATTTATCCTTGAGAGCGGTAAAGGAGGACGGTATTCCTACGTGGGGAAGGGAAGTCTTGCGGAGCTGGTGCTGCACGATCAGGAAGAGGGCCTGCCTCTGGAACGGCTGCGTGCATTTCTTGCCGGGACGCGCTGCGCTCCCCATCCTGATTTATCCAACTTTGCCGGCGGCTGCGTCGGCTTCCTCAGCTACGATCTTGCCCGTTCGATCGAACGGCTTCCCTCGGTCGCGTCCGATCCTCTGGCCTTGCCTGCAATCCGCATGATCGTTCCCGAATGTTTTGTTGAAATCGATCATCGTGAGGGGAGGGGACGGATCGTTCTTCTGGCTTCCGGTACCGATTCCGATCCCGACACGGCATACGATGAGGCCCTCGCCGCTCTCGATGAAATCGAAGGGAAGGCAGAGAGAGCCTGTGCCGGTTCCGGCGGCGCGCAGACCGAAGCGACCGGCGTTTCGGGGTCTGCCGACGGAGCACTGCCGGAAGTGGAAGCTCACCTGACGCAGGAGGAATTCGAGCGAATGGTGGAACGGGCCATCGAGTATGTTTTTGCCGGGGATATTTTTCAGGTCAATCTGTCGGTCCGGTTCTCCCGGCGGTTCGACGAGGATCCGTTGCGACTCTACGGGGCGCTGCGCCGGATCAATCCGGCTCCCTATATGGCCTTTCTCGAGTTCGACGATTGCGCAATCGTCAGTTCCTCGCCGGAGTTGCTGCTGAAGGTGGACGGAGAGGAGCTCTCGACGCGACCGATCGCCGGGACACGCAAGCGGGGGAGGGATGAGAGGGAGGATCAGGAGAAGATCGAGGAGCTGATCGGCAACGAGAAGGAGCGGGCCGAACATCTGATGCTGGTCGATCTGGAGCGGAACGATCTGGGGCGGGTGTCGGAGTACGGCTCGGTGGTGGTCGATGAGTTCATGACCATCGAGAAGTATTCCCACGTCATTCACATCGTCTCGAACGTTCGGGGACGTCTTGCGGCCGGACGGGATATTGTCGATGCGATTGCGGCGGTCTTTCCGGGTGGGACGATCACCGGGGCACCGAAGGTCAGGGCGATGGAGATCATCGAGGAGCTTGAGCCGGAACGTCGGGGGATCTACACCGGTTCGGTCGGCTGGATCGGTTTCAACGGGGATGCGGAGCTGAACATCGCCATCAGGACGATTCTGGTGAAGGAGGGACGGGCCTGGGTGCAGGCCGGAGCCGGCATCGTTGCCGATTCGGTTCCCCCGTTCGAGTACAAGGAATCTCTTCGGAAAGCCGAGGCGATGTTCAGGGCGCTGGCGGAGGTGGAAGGATGATTCTTGTCGTCGACAACTACGATTCCTTTACCTATAACCTCGTGCAGTATCTGGGTGAACTGGCTGCAGAGGAGGAGATTCGGGTGGTCCGGAACGACCGGATGAGTGTGCCGGAATGTCTGGCGGCCAACCCCTCCCACATCGTTCTTTCTCCCGGACCCTGCACACCGAACGAGGCCGGTATCTGTCTGGAGTTGATTCCGGCCGCCGGAAGGTCTATCCCGTTGCTCGGCGTCTGTCTCGGACTGCAGGCCATCGGACAGGCTTTCGGCGGAAACGTGGTCCGTGCCGACCGGGTGATGCACGGCAAGACCTCGCCGGTCTATCACGACGGAACGGGTCTGCACCGCGGATTACCCGATCCGTTCACCGCCACGCGGTATCACTCACTGGTGCTTGAACCGGCGACGATACCGGCTGAGCTTCGGGTCAACGCCCGGAGTGGGGGGGGACAATCATGGGGATCGAGCATGTGGCGTGGCCGATCTTCGGCGTGCAGTATCATCCGGAGTCGATCATGACCGATGGGGGAAAGAGAATTTTGGCAAATTTCCTTGAGGAGAAGGGAAGTACATGATGGAAGGATATGTGTCGCTGAACGACCGGTTGTTTCCGGTCGGCGAAGCCCGGATCTCTCCGTTTGATCGGGGATTTCTCTACGGTGACGGACTCTTCGAGACGCTTCGACTGGAGGGGGGAAGCATCCGTTTTCTTGACCGGCATTTGCGACGGTTATACGATTCGGCAGAGGTGATCGGTCTGGGGATGCCCGAGCGCAAACGGGTGGAGGAGGGGCTGCGGAACGTTATCGACGCAAACGAGTGGACCGACGCCCGTATCCGGATCACACTCTCGCGCGGAGCCGAGGGGGCCGACCGTCCGACCCTCCTGATTCACGGAAGGCCGTTATTGCACAATGAGCTGTATTCGAAGCCGGTTGACGTAACCCTTCACTCCTACGTCCGCGAACCTTCTCCCTTTCCAGTCCGACTGAAGTCATTGAACTATC
>CBFGQN010000147.1:0-8238 GCA_965650895.1 uncultured Ignavibacteria bacterium
AGGTGACCGCGGAATCGCCTGAATATCGACGGGGAATGCGATTTGGAGGGACTTTTTAGTAACTTCGTCCCTTTCAGCAATCAACCACCAGTCTGTGTATCGATGAAATTTGAACTTGAAGATAAAACGGCGATTGTGGCCGCCGCGAGTCACGGTATCGGCAAGGCTTGCGCGATGCGTCTGGCCCGCGAAGGGGCGAACGTTGTAATCTGTGCCCGTGGACAGGAAGCGCTTGTGAAGACGACCGAAGAGATTTCCGCCGCCACCGGCCGACAGGTTGAATGGGTGCAGGCAGACCTGACGAAGCCTGAGGAGATCGACGTTCTGATCGACGCCACCACCGTCGCCTTCGGCGATATAGATATTCTGGTGACTAACTGTGGCGGACCGAGACGGGGGGAGTTTATGACGATGGAGGATACCGACTGGAAAAAGGCCTTCGATATGGTCTTCATGAGTGCGGTCCGGCTGATCCGGGCGGCGATTCCGCACATGCGGACCAGAAAGAACGGACGGATCGTGAACCTGACCTCGATTGCGGTGAAGCAACCGATCGAGGGGCTGATTCTCTCGAATTCCTTTCGCTCCGGTGTGATCGGTCTGGCCAAGACACTTGCCCGGGAGCTGGCTCCGTTCGGCATCACCGTCAACAACGTCGCTCCCGGCTATACGCTGACGAACAGAATCTATGACCTTGCCATGGAGGAAGCGAAGGAGCGGAACATCTCGCACGAGGATGTGATGGCCGAGTATCATCGGCACATCCCGCTTGAGCGGATGGGGCGCCCTGAGGAGATCGCCGATCTCGTGGCCTTCCTTGCCTCTTCACGCGCCGGATATATTACCGGCGCCACTATACCGATCGATGGAGGCTACCATCTCGGGTTGATGTAACGCCACCGGCCAGTCCCGATATACCATGATTCCTGAACTGCGTGAACGGTTCAACCGTGAATTCAGCGAACAGGTCTACGCATCCTTTCTGCGCAGACTTGACGAGCGGTTCCGACTGAAGATCGAGTTTCGTGTCAGCGAGACGCCTCTGTTCGTTCCCCGGTACGTGCAGAAACTGTGCGAGGAGACTGCTGTGGAGCTTGCGCTCCGTCTGCACGAACCGGAATATCTGGCCGCATCGGATGCGGCTCTCGGACCGGAGATCACGGTTGCCGGCGAGACCTCCCATTCTTCATTCGTCGCGGTCGATTTTGCGATGACCCGGGATGAAGAGGGGAAGATCAAACCGATGCTTGTGGAGATTCAGGGGTTCCCCTCGCTGATGGCCTATCAGTTGCTGCTGGCCGAACTCCTGCAGGAACACTTTGCACTCCCTCCGGAGCTTTCCTACATCAACGGCGGATATACCCGTCGACAGTTCGTTGATATCCTCCGACGGACGATTGTGGCCGGACACGATCCGGAGCAGGTAATTCTGATGGAGTACGATCCGTGGAATCAGAAAACCTGTCCGGATTTCTACGGGATCCGGGAACTGCTCGGTATCGAGGTTGTCGATATCCGGGATGTGATAAAACAGGGGAACCGGCTTTACTACCGAAATGCCGCGGGACTTCAGGTGCCGGTCGAGAGGATCTACAACCGGGCGATCGTTGACGAGCTTGAGCGGAAGAATGTGGAGATTCCGTTCCGGTGGAACGATGAACTGGATGTGGAGTGGGCCGGACACCCGAACTGGTTTTTCCGGATCAGCAAGTTCTCCTCTCCGTTTCTGGAACATCCCCTGGTCCCCCGATCCTGGTTCCTCAATCAACTCGAAGAATATCCCGAACCGCTCGAACGCTTTGTCCTGAAACCCCTCTTCTCCTTTGCCGGGGCCGGCGTCATCGTCGGACCGACCCGCGCCGATCTTGATGCGATTCCGGAAGCCGAACGGAAGGATTACCTGTTGCAGGAACGAATAGATTTCGCCGGAGTCGTCGAGACACCCTTCGGCGGAACCCGGGCGGAGATGCGTGTGATGCTGGTCTGGCCGGAAGGGGAGGAGCGTCCGTTACCGGTGATGGGACTGGTCCGGATGGGGAGAGGGGAGAAGATGGGAGTGGACCAGAACAAGGGGATGAAGTGGATCGGGGCAAGTTGCAATTTCTTTGAGGACTGAGGGAAACCGGGCAGGGCTTTTTCAACACACCTTTGCAAAAGACTGTGGGGTGAGGGAACACCCTTATACAACTCTGTCCTCTCCATTTCGCTAACTTCAGCCCTCGGAATATCCGATCGAGATGTCGCACCTTGTCTGAGCGAAGCGTTGCATCCCCGGACAATACGGCACTCTTCATAGAGATCGCAGAGCATGAACAACCAGAAACCCGATTCGGCGGAAGATCATTCACATTCACTGCATGGAAAAACTTGCGACAGATTACCCGTTGCGCCATCACTCGATCCTGTCATTCACGCGGTACAGGAGCCGCAGTCCGGTTTCCTCCTTGACCGACGTGTCTTGCGGATTTGCTTTATCGCAATCCTGCTGGGATTGGTGGCGGCTGTTGCCGCAATGGGACTGCTGTGGCTGATCGGATTGATTACAAATCTGGCCTTCTACGGGCGCTTTTCATTTTCACTGGTCGATCCCGCCGCCGCTGTTGATCGACTCGGGCTGTGGGTGATACCCATCCCCGTAATGGGAGCCCTTATCATCGGGATGATGGCCCGTTATGGATCAAAGGCCATCAGTGGGCACGGCATTCCTGAAGCGATGGAGCAGATCCTGACAAACCGCAGCCGCATTCCAATTCGCGTTATGTTCCTCAAGCCCTTATCCTCGGCAATTTCTATTGGAACCGGTGGTCCCTTCGGAGCCGAAGGCCCGATTATTGCAACAGCCGGAGCATTGGGATCGGTAACAGGACAACTTATCTCCATCACCGCTGCCGAACGGAAGACTCTTCTTGCTGCCGGAGCGGCCGGAGGGATGGCTGCAACGTTCGGTAGTCCGGTCTCTGCGGTGCTTCTGGCGGTCGAACTCCTGTTGTTTGAGTATCGTCCGCGATCGATTATTCCCGTTGCCCTGGCCGCTACGGCGGCGACGGGAATGCGGATTGCCTTTGAAGGAGGCGGACCTGTTTTCGCCATGCCGGATCTTGCCCCACCTGGATTAGGAGCGCTGGCATTCTATACGGTATTGGGTGGTATGATGGGGTTTGTGGCTGTGCTGGTGACAAAAATCGTCTATGCGGTTGAAGACGCCTTTGAGAGGCTCCCCATTCACTGGATGTGGTGGCCGGCTCTGGGAGCGATTGTTGTGGGAGTTGTCGGCTACATCGCGCCGAAGACGCTTGGTGTGGGATACGGCAACATTACTGCTGTCCTCTCAAATGATTTACCTTTGCAGGCAGTCGCATTCCTCTGCATAATGAAGTTGCTTTCATGGTCGGTATCGCTCGGCAGTGGTACCTCCGGCGGAACTCTTGCCCCCCTGTTTACAATCGGCGGCGGCATTGGAGCTGTGTTCGGAGGACTTGCCGGCGCTATACTTCCGGCAGTCGGGATCGATATACGTATCGCGGCATTGGTGGGAATGGCTGCAATCTTTGCCGGAGCTTCACGTGCGTTGCTGGCTTCTGCGGTTTTTGCGTTTGAGACAACTCTGCAGCCGATGGGACTGCTGCCGTTATTAGGGGGATGCGCTGCTGCATATCTGGTTTCCAGTCTGGTCATGCGCAATACCATCATGACGGAGAAAATTGCCCGCCGTGGCGTGCGAACTCCGGTTGAGTATGCCGCCGATCCGCTGGACCTGGTTTTCGTCGATACCATCGCTTCAAAACCGGTCGTCGCATTACGTGCACAAGATCTTGTGAAGGATGTCCGTGCATGGGTCACATCCGGTGCCGAGGGGAGTGCACACCAAGGATTCCCCGTACTGGACGCAGATGACAGGCTTCTGGGAGTTCTTACCCGTCGTGATTTCCTGACCGATGCCTCAGGTGATGCACGAATCCATACGTTACTCAAACGGTCGCCGGTATTTGTGTATACCGACAGTACGGTACGACAAGCTGCCGATCTCATGGTCGAGCATGACATCGGCCGATTACCGGTGGTCAATCATGACGATACTCTCGGGGTGGTTGGTATGGTTACGCGCAGCGATATCCTCTCGTGCAATCGACACCGGATCGAGGAGAATCAACTCGAAGCTCCTTCCGTGCGGCTCTCTTCGCTGTATCGATAACCTCAATTCTTTTCGTCGCAGCAATGCCTTTCTTCACGTTGTCGTGAGTCGGTTGATGCTCGGCTCAAACGCGATTCATGTAATCCTTTTACAACGTGCCCCCGAGAGCCGGACCAATGCAACAGTGCGCGGATCAAACGGATCGGGTTGTCGGTGCGTGCCCTTCTTCCGATGCGTTCAATCCGCGCACAGTCCTTTTAAGCCAAACTTCGGCAATCGTTTTATGCAGCTTGCGATTCAACGCTCTGCTTCAACGCTTCCTTTACCTTGTCCAGATCCGGTATCTCTCCGGCATTCTCCAGAATCTCCGAATGAATCAGCTTCCCGTCGCGATTGAAGACAAAGGCCGAGCGCTTGGCCACTCCCTTCATGTCGTTGACACCCGGAAGCCAGACGTCGTACTTCGCTCCGAAGGCTTCGATCGCCTCCTTGTTGAAGTCCGAAAGGAGAGGGATCGTGATGTTGTTCGCCTTCGCCCAGACTTCCTGCGCAAACGGGCTGTCGACGGAAATGCCGTAGACTTCCGCGTCAAGGTCGTCATAGCTGTTCCAGTCTTCGCTGACGGTGCACATCTCCTTGGTGCAGACCCCGGTTCCAACGGCCGGAAAGAAGAGGAGGACGCGGTTGCGGTCGTGGTTGTCGGCCAACTGGACTTTCTGCACACCATCCCCGGTCTTCTGAAGCAGCGTGATCTCCGGAATAAGGTCTCCGATCTGAATTGACATGTTGACTCCTTGTTGATAATGTTCTATGTGAATGACTGGTACTGGCGGATTTGTTCGATACAGGTGAGTAACATACGAAGTCGGGAAATAATTCCGGCGTATCGGGGTGTGTGGAGTGGTTAGTTGTCAGCAATGAGCCGTGAGCAGTCAGCAGTGAGCTTTGAGCAGTCAGCCGTGAGCCGTGAGCAGTCAGCAATGAGCTTTGAGCAGTCAGCAGTGAGCTTTGAGCAGTCAGCCGTGAGCTTTGAGTTGTCAGCTGTGGGCAGTGAGCAGTCAGCAATGAGCTTTGAGCAGTCAGCCGTGAGCTTTGAGTTGTCAGCTGTGGGCAGTCAGCCGTCATTATCTCCGTACTCCCACACTTGGCTATGAACTCTACGAACTCTCAACTCTATAAACTCTACGAACTCTTCCCCTAATGCCTGAAATGCCTCATCCCCGTAAAGACCATCGTGATACCGTTTTCATCGGCGGCGTCGATAACTTCCTGATCGCGGATCGAGCCGCCCGGCTGTATGGCGGCGGTTGCTCCGGCGGCCACGGCCTCCATCAGTCCGTCGGCGAAGGGGAAGAAGGCGTCGGAGGCGACGGCGCATCCCTTCAGGTCGAGACCGGCCTGTTCGGCCTTGCGGGCGGCGATCATTGCCGAGTCGACCCGGGACATCTGTCCGGCTCCGATGCCGAGTGTCCGGTCGGCGGCGGCGTAGACGATGGCGTTTGATTTCACATGCTTGGCCACGCGCCAGGCGAATTCCATCCCTTTCATCTCCTCCGGGGTCGGTTCCCGCTTTGTCATCACCTTCAGACCTTCCTCGCCGTAAAGAGCATTGTCTCCGTCCTGCACAAGGATTCCTCCGGCCACAGTTCTGAGCTGCGGATTGCCGAGTGATGAGCGGAGCGTTCCGTAATCGACGGTCAGCAGACGACGGTTCTTCTTCTTCGAGAGGAGGGCCAGCGTCTCTTCCGGGTATTCCGGGGCGATCAGCACCTCGGTAAAGATTTCGTCGATTGCCGTCGCCGTTTCAATGTCCAGCGGACGGTTGACGGCGATGATCCCTCCGAAAGGTGACTGCGTGTCGGTGGCAAAGGCTTTTTCCCATGCCCGCGACAGTACCTCATCGCTGCCGACGCCGCAGGGGTTGTTGTGCTTGACGATCACCACGGTCGGCTCATCGAACTCGGCGGCCAGCTTTGCGGCGGCGTCAATATCCAGGATGTTGTTGTAGCTCAGCTCTTTCCCGTGCAACTGTCGGAAGATCTGCGTGAACTGACCGTACAACGTCGCTGACTGATGAGGATTCTCGCCGTATCGAAGCGACTGATCGACATCCAGTTCAATCGAAAACTCCTCCCCCGACCCCTGACCCCCGACCCCCGACTCCCGACTCCCGACCCTCGACTTCTGATCCCCGACTCCCAACGCAAAATATCCCGCAATCGCCCGATCATACTCCGCCGTCCGCGCAAACGCCTCTCCGGCCAGACTTCTCCTCGTCTGATCCGAGAGGGAGCCGTTCTTCTCCTTCAGTTCATCGAGAATCGCTCCGTACCGATCCGGGTTGACCAGGACAGCCGTATGTCGCCAGTTCTTCGATGCCGAGCGGATCATGGCCGGTCCCCCGATATCGATCTGTTCGGTGATCTCCTCATCGGTCGAATCGGGCTGTGCCAGCGTCTGCTCGAAGGGGTAGAGGTTGACGACCACCAGATCGATCGATTCGATGTCGTGTTCCCGCATCGTCGCCACATGTTCCTCGTTGTCCGGCAGACCCAGAAGCCCGCCGTGGATCTTCGGGTGGAGTGTTTTCACCCGTCCGTCCAGCATTTCCGGAAATCCTGTGATCTCGCTGATGTCACGGACGGGAACTCCGGCCTCGCGGAGCGCACGGGCAGTGCCGCCGGTGGAAATGATCTCTACCTGAAGTTCATGCAGTTGTTGAGCAAATTCGACAATACCCGTTTTGTCGTAAACGCTGAGAAGTGCGCGACGCAGTGTAAACATGTGTGGAACCGTTCCCTGAAATTCTGGTTGCGATGTGAGAGTTCTTCAAGTGAACAAATATAGAAAACGGAATGGCTCGGGCGGTTTTTCTTGAAGCGTTGAAACGAAATGGCGACGGTCACAGGGGGTACGGTTTCCCGGTAGGGATATGATGTATCATCTCCCACCTGCAATACGAAAAGAGGACGGGAAACATGAACGTTCATTCCCATCCTCATCCATAATCTACCGGACTCCCCCTCAACCTTGACTGCTGATTACTCAAAGCCGACAAAGCTGAAACCACTTCCTCACAACGCTGATAGCTCATTGCTGCTCAACGCTGATTGCTGATAGCTCAACGCCGACAAACTCCCCAACCCTTCGCTCCCCTCAGAACGTCAAGTAATAATCTGCCAGCGTATTCAGGTCTTCGGTCATCTCGCGGGTGAAGGAGAGGAACACTTCGGGGTTCATGTGCTGGCCGTTGACGCGGACTTCATAGTGAAGGTGGGGTCCGGTGGAACGTCCGGTCGATCCCACCAGCGCGATCAGATCTCCCCGCGTTACCTTTGCTCCTTCTTCCACCAGAAGCTGTGAACAGTGGGCGTAGAGCGTCGTGTATCCGTGCCCGTGGTCGACGATGACCGTGTTGCCGTAGCCGTTCTTTCTACCGGAGAAGATGACGGTGCCGCCGCCGGTGGCATAGATCGAGGTCCCGGTCGGTGCGGCCATATCCAGTCCCTTGTGCATCCGCCGTCCGCGAAGAATCGGATGGTTTCGCATCCCGAATCCGGAGGTAATCGTCGCTCCGTCCAGCGGAACGGTCAGCGGCAGTGCCTTGATCAGCGTTCCGCGGCGCACACGCTCCATCTCGGTGGCGAAAAGGGTCTGATAGACCGGAAAGGAGTTCCCTTCAAGGCTGAGGGAGAGGACCGAAAGAGACTGAACGGACTGGGAGAAGGAAGTCGGAGCGGAAGTTTCTGAAGTCTGAAGGATCTCGGTAATGGTCCTGTCGAGATAGCCGCCGAGGAGTGTGACGTCCACCTCTTCTTCCTCGGTCCCTTCGGAATTCTCCGCCGCCAGCTGACGGACCATGTCGTTGTAGGAGAGGTAGCGCCGGATCACGTCGTCGACATCCGTCGCCAGGACCGAAAAGGAATCGAGTTGTTCCTGCATCGCCGGCATTATCGTCCGGCTATCCGAATCGGCCTCGACCGTCAGGCGGAAGCCGAATGAAAGAACCGCGAGCAGGATTCCCGTTGCAATTGTCAAAAAGGAACGGTGTACCGTTGCCTTCATACTCATCACGTGTTAATTGGTGGTTGCAGTTTCTCTTTAAC
>CBFGQN010000148.1:0-8217 GCA_965650895.1 uncultured Ignavibacteria bacterium
GGATAGGCCAGATAGGTATCGGTCGTCTGGTAACGATGGCTGAGACCGTAGACGGCGATCGGTTCGTCGGAGACGATGTGAACGGCAAGCTCCTCGATCACTTCGCTTTTGCGAACCTGCGCGGCCGAGTCGATCTGGATGTTGATGACCTCCCCTTTGTTCACCGTGAAATCCCTTTTGAACCCGATTCCCTTCACCTCGATCGTCCCACGCGCCCGCTCGTTCGATGTGATGAACAGTTCAAGGAAGAGAGGTTCCGAAGGTTTCAGGGCGTTCGTCCCCGACTCCTCAATGTAGTCACGGAAGTTCTTCTGAAAGACCACCCAGAACTCCTTCCCCTCGGTTGTAGCCCCCTTGTGGAGCGTGTCGACCTGTCCCTTTGCCTCTGGAGAAAGAACAAGGAAAAGAAAGAGAAGCAGTGCCCCCCCTCCGAAAAGGAATGCTCGCGACGACAAGATCTGGAACATCATCTGCCCTACCGGTTCGAATGCTGGATACATGGAGACGGAATATAGAACTTTCACACTGCTTCATCAATGTGGAATTCCATCCCCCGAGGTTCCGGAACGATTTGTCATTTCAGAACGCGTACCGACGACTGTCGGTTCCAGTCACCCGATTCAACCCGGATGAAATAGACTCCCGGCTCCAGCTCCGCCGTCCTGACCAGCGCCTGATACTCCCCTGCCTGCAGATAATTGTCGAGGATCAGGCGACTCCGTCCCATTGCATCGACCAGTATCATCCGTGTCTGGCCATCCAGTCCGAGAGAGAAGTCGATCTTCACATCATCCCCCAGAGCGGGGTTCGGTCGGGGTTCATACAGATGATATTTGCCCGCACCGACCTCGAAGAGACGATAGTTCAGACCGCAGATCGAATCGACGGCAAGATATCCGTGCCCGGTCTCGAACCGCAGGCAGTTCCCGGGTGTGCTCAACTCCCATTCCATTTCCGTTCCGGGAACATTGGCAAGAAAAATCTCCCCCTGGACCCGGAAGAGATCGCCGGTTCCGGTCAGTCCGATCCCCGAAGTGGAACGATACCACAACGCTATGCTCCCCGGTAGGGCCTCCTCCAGCTCCATCTCCCATCCCTCAAGCAGCGTCCCCTCCCCGGGCAGAGCCAGAAGCGTCGGATCGATCCGCAGCACTCCCGGATCATACCGCAACTTCAGGTGGAGTTCCCGAACGTCCGACCAGACGGGAGGAAGCGTTTCAAGGCGGGCGGCAAAACGGACGGTATCTCCGGGACGATTGCGGTATTCCCTGCCGATGCTCCCCTGCAGAACAAACGGCTCTTCCCTGACGCCGACAAAGACCGAATCGATCCCGGCACATCCGGCCGCATCATATCCGCTAACGTAGTAGAATCCGCTTGCCGTCGGATGCAGGGTCGGCGACGGACAATCGGAGCAGCTCAGTTCTTCGGATGGGAACCACTCGTAGCGATCTCCCCCCTCGGCACGGAGCACCACTTCCTCTCCGGGACAGACTTCGGCCACAGGAAGCGCCCGGATCTGCGGACGTGCCACTCTCCCGGTAATGTTCGTCGAAACGAGCGTACGGCAGACCGTGTCGAGAAATTCAACCGTCGCGTTGATCATACCGGAACTATCGGAGGGGATAAAGGTAAAGAGCGCGCTGTCGGCTCCACTGTCGTCAATCGTCCCGATCCCCTCCTCCAGGCGGAGTATCGAACCGTCGGTTCCATCCCACACCATGCGCTCCAGGATCACGCCCGGCAATCGTCCCGAGTTCAACAGACCGATCCTGAACGAGACGGGTTCTCCGGGACAGAGCTTCCCGAGATCAATCGTGTCCGCCTCTGCCGCAAGTTCAACGCGGGCAAGTTCGCCTTCAAGCGGAACGATCAACTCCGGAGCATTGCTCGCATCACTCACAATGTGCAGGCTGCCGGAAAAGATCCCTTCATCGGTCGGCAGGAAGATGATGGTGATATCCAGAAAGCCTCCGGGATCAATCGTCTGCGGCAGCCGAACCGGTTCCATCGTAAACGGCGGTCCCCCCTGAATCTCGACACCATCAATCGTCAACGGGGCATCTCCGGGATTGCCGATCCGGACAACGGACGTATCGGCAAAACCGGCACAGAGCTGCGGAGAAAACCGGACGACATCGGGTCCGGCAATTGCCGGAGCGTTCGAGATGATGCCCTCGCCGATCAGACCGACCAGAGCCGGTGAACCGATCTCGCTGTAGAACAGACCGACGGTGCTGTTGGTGATCCCGATCCTTTCGGGAGCAAAGGCAAGGGGTATCCTGAGCGAATCTCCGGGGGCGAGCGTTATCGCAGAGAAAGGACCGGTCAGCAGAAACTGTTCGTTGTCCGGTCCCAGAAGCAGGAGGCTGTCGATCCTGACCTCAGCCGTTCCGGTATTGACCGCCACGGCAAGACTGTCACGCTTCCCGCCGACGGTGACCTTGCCGAAGTCGATGTAGTCTCCGGTCAGACCGATGATCTTCACCGGAGGGATCACACCGATGCCGGTCAGATTCCGTTCCAGCGTATCGGACTGCGTGATAATCCGCATCTTCGCCCGCCGTCCCCCGGCAATCCAGGGTTTGAAGCCGATCTCGACCGTCCGGGCCTCACCCGGAGCAAGGTCGAACGGACCGTTTCCGGAAAGAATCGTGAAGTCGGAGGGGTGGTTGCCGGCCAGTTTCAATTCAAGGATGTGAGCCGGAACCGGGCCGACATTCCGGATGCAGGCCTGGATGATCGAATCCTTCTGTCTTCCGACCGGAACCCTGCCGAAATCCACATCAACTCCATCGATCGCGGGAACGACGATTTCCCAGAGCGTATCGGACTGATCCTGAGCGACCTCCAGCGTCCGCGCCGCCCAGATGCGAACCGTTCCGTCATTGGATCCTGTGGCGATCAGGCTGCCGTCACTATTGAAGCAGGTCGCGTTCACCGTTCCGGTATGTCCGGGGAACTCACGAACGATATCGCCGAGAACCCCCTCTCTCAATGTCGCCTCGCCGTCACTCATCAGAAATCCGCTTTCGAGCGAATGGACATCAAAGTCAATCATGAAGGATTCCGGCAGATAGAGTCGCCGGTTGACGCGATCCCCCGTTATCTGCACAACAAGTTTGCCGTCGGTCTCACGCGAAACGATATAGAGGTATTCGCTGTTATACGTGTATCCGATCCGCACCACCTCACCGTACGGATGAAGCGTTTCCGAAACGGTCGTCAACGCCGGATCCCACTCCTGCAGAATCCCCTCTTTCCCTCCGATCAGAAAACGTTGCCCGTCCGGCGAGAACGTTCCGTGATTATAAAAGGCTCTCGGATCCTTGATCTCTCTGAGCAGGGATCCGGACGGAACATCCCAGAGATATAATGCCGTATCTCTCAGAGCCGTCACCCCCACCGACACCAGTCCACGGCTATCCGGCGTAAAGCAGAGCGTCCCCTTCAATCCCTGGGACAACCACCGGTTGTTGTAATACGCGTTGGGAAGCTTATGCAGAAGAGCTCCATCCTCAAGGTTCCAGACCAGGACGGTACGATCGACCGGATTTCCGACGGCTGCCAGTTTTCCGTCGGGACTCACGGCAAGCTGGGAGGCTCTGGACGTCCCTCCGGTCATACTTACCAGCGTCCCTTTCAGTCCATCCCACACGCTGACGATCCCCTCATCGGTCAGGGTCACCACGCGCCTGCCGTCCGGCATAAAGGCCATATCGACAACAGCCGAATTGTGGGGGAGCAGGGCGATACGCTCTTTGGAACTCAGTTGCGTGATGCGGGCCAGACAGGTTGAACTTGGTCTGTTCGGGACGTGCCAGAGATAGCTCAGTCCGGATGTCTCCGGAACGATGAGATCCCAGGTCGCCCCGCCGTCGACGCTGTATTCCAGACGGACCGGGTCTTCCGGGAGAATCCCTTCCCATCGGATGACCGTGTCCGCCCCGACAATGAACGATTCTCCGCCGTTCGGGTGAACCAGACGCAACTCTTCAAATTCGATTCCGCGAAACCCGCCGGTGCAGGTAATCACCGGATCTTCGCACGCGTCGGTCTCCACAATGAATTCCCCGACGGCAAGCAACGTGTCGACCGGAGAGAAGCGGACCGTCAGACTGAGGGTTTCACCCGGGGCAAGCGTGCGCGGAAGGAAGTTCGGCTGCTCTTCAAGTTCGACGATGGAAAAAAGGGGATTTGTTCCCTTGATCTCCTCAATGGTGATTGTGCCGTTCACCCCCTTGAGTTCGGTCGCCAGTTCATACGACCCTCCGGGCGCAGGCGAACCGAAGTGGAACGTTGACGGGATAACGCTCAGAAATTCGCCCGACGGAGGAGGAGCCGGATATTGCGAGACGTCGGCAACCGTCAAGGCCGGTATGCCGACCGACACCACACGGTTGCTCTGCCGACCACCGAAACAGTTCCCCTTGCTCAGCCACTCCACCCGGCAGGGAGGCTCCCCCTGGATCCGCTCCAGAATGAGTTCGTATATCTGCCTGATCTCATCGGCATCAGAAAGGTAATCGAAACAGATTCCTCCGGTCTCTTTTGCCAACCGGCGCAACGCGTTCGGCGCGGCCAGACCGACAGCCAGGCAGTAGACCTCGATGTCGTTCTTCCGGGCCAGATCGATCACCGCCTCTTCGTTGGTAAAACTTCCCAACCCGTCGGTCAGAAAGACCAGGACTCTCTTGTAGGTACCGGTTCGGGCAACCGTCAGTCCCCCGGCGGGCCAGCCGATCATCGCTTCGTCGTAGTTCGTCCCCCCGTCAAATGCCTGCAGAGCGTTGACCACATCGACCAGTCGATTCCGGTCGCGGGAAAAATACTGGTTGATGTAGCTGCGACTGTTGAAACTGGTCACCGCACAGACCGAGGAATCGAGTTCCATCCGGCGAAGCCAGGAGACGGCCCCCTCCTTGACGACGTCGAGTCGCGTCAGAGGGCTGTTGTTGATCTTCGTGTTCATCGAACCGGAAAGGTCAATCGTCAGGACGGCCGATATGACGGGAGGGGCCGGCCGTGCGGGACAGGTAAGGTTCAGGATCGGTGCCCTCACCTGATTTTCGGTGATGATAAGATCGTTCGTCGTCAGATCGCGAACAAATTCCCCATCCTCATCATAAGCATAGAATTCCGCCGAGACGATCGGGTAGTTTGAAGGATCGATGTTGAAGATCCGCAACGAGGGTTGCGCACCGGCTGCTACGGTGCCCAGAAGGAACAGGAGGGAGAGAAGAGCAAATCGTACAGAACGTGCTGCCATGCGAACCTCCGGACAGGTTGAAGCGGGGCATAAGGACGACAAGGCCCTATGTGTCGGCGGAGACCATTGCCGGCATCCACCGTCAGGTTCGGGCAAGATACACTCTGTTAAAGGCAAAAGCAAGCCTGGAAGCCTGCTTTTGTCCGGATGAAAAGGTGAGTGGAATATCAAGCAGAGTCTACTTTTTCGCACCCCCCTTGAGATGATCGAGATCAAACTCCCCATTCACCTCTATACTTCCGTCAGGACCGACCGAGTGAGCCGGTGCCGACTGTTTTTCTTCCTTTTTCTCGACCTCCTCCGTTCCGTTCAGCCCGGATTGAAGGTCTTCGGACGGATTGTCGGCACGGCGTAGCGCCGATTCTTTTCCGCGGCTCAGCCCCCCCTCTTCCAACCTTCCGGCGGCACTTTCTTCCCGAATCGGACCGGTTCCCGCTTCCTCGATATCCCCAACTGAAGCGGCATCATTATCAAATGATTCGGCTGAGGCCGGGACCGACAAGGAGGTTTCCGAGGAGACCGGTACGACAACCTCACCTTCTTCCCCCCGATCCAGCAGCACCCATGCACCGACGGCCAGGAGAAGGACAAGCAGTCCGCCGCTGATAATCTTGCCGACCGACAGCATTCCGGCAGCAGCCGTCCCGGCCGGAACCGAACGGGAGAGAGTCGAGACGGCGGCCCGGAGCTGATCGGTCTTCGCCTCCTTCAGAAGCTGCGTCCGGTCATCGCGCACCAATCCGTCAAGCCGCTCCATCCGCTCGTGTAACCGGGCAATTTCAGGGTCTTCGGCAAGAAGCCGTTCAAGCCTGATCCGATCCGTCCCGCTCAGTTCTCCCCTTTCGGCAAGGATGCGGAGCAGATCCTGATATTCCGTTGTATTCTTCATAGTGGTGTTGGTCTTTCTCACGCCGGTACGTTCAGAACATCTCCTCTTCCCCGCGATCTCCTCTGCCGAGTCTCTCCATGATCTCGGCCAGCTTTTTCCTGGCTCGCCAGGCGGTGGTGTGGATTGCCCCCCGTTGTTTGCCGAGCATCCCGGCGATTTCATCGAAGTCGTATCCGGACCAGGCGTTCAGGACAAGGATTTCACGATGCGCCTCGGGAAGTTCCTTCAGAGCCATCGTCAGCAATTCCTCCCGTTCGGTCGGCTCGGCGATTTCGGTTGTCGGATGTTCGGTCTCGGCCAGTCGCTCGATCGTCACGGACGATTTGCGGGAGCGAACCACGTTCAACGACAGGTTGCGTGCGGTGCGGAAGAGATAGCCGACCGGCTGATCCGGCGCCTCGCTCCGCTTCTCCCTGAGCCGAATGATCCTCTCCCACAGATCCTGCATCACATCACTGGCCGCAGTTCCATCCCCGATCATT
Organism: uncultured Ignavibacteria bacterium; assembly: GCA_965650895.1. Classification (GTDB taxonomy): domain Bacteria; phylum Bacteroidota; class Ignavibacteria; order OLB7; family OLB7; genus JAGWAZ01. Next base: position 6,641 of record CBFGQN010000148.1, read on the forward strand.
TTCGCCACATAAAGCCAAAGTCGTTCGTTGTGCCGTTCGAAAAGGGTCATCAGCGCCTGGTGATCCCCGTCGAGATGGCGCGCAAAGAGCGCCCCGTCACTCTCGGAACGATCAGCCGCAACATCCTTCCGATGACTGTCCGTAGTTCTGCTCACTCGCTTGTTCCCCCCTGCCGGTACCGCAGGAAGCATGATGATCGATTCTTTCATCTCCCTTGTGCCTCTATAACACCTCTTCGGTTTGAAATCTCACACGTATCGGGAAATCCCTGTAACACGAGTCACGGTTCCCGCATCTTCTCAGATCACCGACAACGGAACAGAGGCGTATATTATGTGCCTGAACCAGATCCGAATTCATGACGCCTTGCGCCTCACATAGACCATCACACGGACAACTGATGCTCCGCCGGAGTCTCCTCTTCGCTCTTCTTATCCCCATGACCTTCGGGACCATGCAGGGACAGGAGTGGACGAAAATCCAGGTGACCGACCGTGGAGACGGTTATCAGGGAGAGACGGTTCTCCCCTCTCTGGTTATCGATCCGGCGCAGGTGATCCACGTTCTCTATGCCCGCACCGCCGGTGCCGACTCGACTCTCCCCCTTGTATCGCGGAACGTGTCGCTCCTCTACGCGCACAACGGCGGCGGCTCTTTTTCTCCTTCAACGCTTCTGTTCCAGGGATCGGGAAGTCCGTTCAGCACACTCTCCATCGACAGCAGCACGACGCTCAGTGCGATGTTTCTCCGGGACCGGGCTCCGGATTCCGGATGTCTGGAATTCTCCCGGGGGAAACCGCCGGTGATCTGGAACAATACCCCTACCGGTCAATGCGAGGCATCCTTCCCGGCACTGGCAACAGACCCGAGCGGACGCATCCACGTCACATTTGTGCGCGACGGCAAGATCCTCTACATGTACCGCGATCCCTCACCCCCTTCGGCATGGTCAACGCCGGTCGACATTTCGGCCGCACAGGAGACCGATGAACTCCCCTCGATCGCCGTGTCGCAGAGCGGCGAGGTCCACATTGTCTTCTACCGACGGAACTCCGATACGCGGCAAACGCTCTGCTACAGCAAAGGCTCCGGGACCGCCTTCTCACCACCGCTTTCTCTGCGGACTCTCTACCGAACGGTCAATCAATTCCAACAGGCTTACCTCTGGCCTCCACACGCCCCGTCGATTGCCGTCGACAGGGAAGGAATCTGTCACCTGGTCTTCACATCGGTCTTCGGACAGAATCCGGAAAGTGCCCATATCCTCTACAGCAACAACCGGAACGGCACGTGGAACGAGCCGACGCCGATCACCGGGATCGGCTTCTACAACAGGGCCTCCATCACGAGCGACCATGACGGGAATCTGCATGTCGGGGCGGAGCGATTCGACGGGAACGACTGGGACATCATCTATCTGCAGCGGCGGAACGGGGCCTGGCTTGCCGAGCAGGACCTGACGGCAAACGATGTGGACGACTTTGCCGGAGGGAGCGGTGGGAGATTCATCGCCGTCAGGGATTCGGCCGTTGCCCTGGCCTATCAGACGTTCGAGAAGATCGATCCCGGACGCCCGA
>CBFGQN010000149.1:0-8207 GCA_965650895.1 uncultured Ignavibacteria bacterium
TCGAGAGTCGAGAGTCGAGAGTCGAGAGTCGAGAGTCGAGAGTCGAGAGTCGAGAGTCGAGAAAGATGGGGCCGGTTTTGACAAGCGCAATATGGAGTACATATATTTTCCGTCATTGTTATTGCCATTATCCGGATACCTTGCAACGGGCTGCTCCATGCAACCCACCCCCTCCACCATCCAACCACCACAACTATCCGACTCCTGACTCCCGACCCTCGACTCCTGACTCCCGACCGATCCTCTATTTTCTCTCTTTCCCTTATACTTGCAGATTCGTCACCCCGAATTCTTCAGAACATATAAGCCGATAGACACAATGAGATTGCGTTACATCACAGAGCTATGCCGTTTCTATACGGTGCTGCTTCTGCTGCTCCTTCCGGTAATCGGATGCGAAAAGGAAACATCAGATGCCGATGCGATAAAACAGGATTCGGTCGGAGCATTGGCTCCGGGGGGAGAGAAGTCGAACGAAGGTGCCGCAGCGGTCGATACGGCCGGTCCGACGATTACCCACACGGTCGTCATGCAGACGGACAAAGGGTCGATCACGCTCGGGCTCTACGGAGAGGATGCGCCGAAAACGGTAGAGAACTTTGTGGGACTGGCCGGAAAGGGATTCTATGAGGGGACACGATTTCACCGGGTGATGCCCGGATTCATGATTCAGGGGGGAGATCCCCTGTCGAAGGATACGGCACTGCGAGGTCAGTGGGGAACCGGAGGAGAGTCGATCTTCGGCGGTCCGTTCAACGATGAACTGAATCCGGAATCGCCGAGCGGACGAATCGGCTACGACGAAGGCGTCCTGGCCATGGCCAACCGGGGCCCGAACACGCAGACGAGTCAGTTCTTTATCGTTGCCACCAGACAGGGAGCCGCCCATCTCCCCTACGCCTATACGATCTTCGGCAGAGTGCTGGACGGAATGCAAACCGTGCGGGCAATCGAGAAGACGGCTCTGGTTACCCGAAAGAACATGCAGACAAACAAGGAAGAGACGTTTCCGGTGGAGCTACCTCCGGACCCCGCCGTTGTGGAGAAGATCACCGTCAGCGAGGGAGCCGGAACACCGACAATCAAGTAAGCAACCGACATTTCATCAAGGATTTTTATTGACATGCGCATACGTACAACCATTCTGACACCGGCAATTCTGTCGGGCACACTCCTTCTTGCCTCCTGCTCCGGAACGAAGATGCTGGAATCGACCGCTCCGGACGAGTACAAGCCGGTGATCACACACACGGCGGTCCTGAAGACCGAAAAGGGAGATATCGAACTTGAACTGTATGGAGAGGATGCGCCGAAAACGGTGGCGAACTTCGTGGGACTGGCCGAGAAAGACGTCTACGACGACGTCCTCTTCCACCGGGTTGTGAAGGACTTTGTGATTCAGGGAGGAGATCCGAAAAGCAAGGATACGGCTCAGAAAGGTTCGTGGGGAACCGGAGGGACGTCGATCTACGACGGGAAGTCGTTCACCGACGAACTGGACCCCGAGACGCCAAGCTACAAGCGGGGCTACGTCAGAGGAGCCCTGGCTATGGCCAACGCAGGTCCGAACACGAACACCAGCCAGTTCTTCATCGTCACGAAAGATGCGGGCCTGCCCCACGCCTACACCATCTTCGGCTATGTCAGATCCGGCATGGAAGTTGTGCATCTCATAGAGGAAGGGACCGGGGCGCCGCCAAAGAACCCGGTGAAGATTCTCGATGTCAAGGTCAAGGAATACAAGGAAATTGAGCTTCAAGGAGATTGAGGACTGAACCATGAACCACCACCGCATATTCCCGCACATTCTCTGCGCTGTCCTGACGACGGCGTTGTTTGCCGCAAACCTGTATGCACAGGAGACGGGGGAAAAACCGGAAGAACCGGTTGTGACCCACACCGCCACCCTAAAAACGTCGATGGGGACAATCGACATAGAGCTGTACGGAGAGGATGCGCCGAAAACGGTGGAGAACTTCGTGGGACTGATCGACAGCGGATACTACGACGGCATCCTCTTCCATCGCGTTCATCCGGGCTTCGTGATCCAGGCCGGTGATCCGAAGACGAAGGATTCGACGCTCAGGAACGAGTGGGGAACCGGCGGTTCATCGATCTACGGCGGCGCCTTTGCCGACGAATTGAACCCGAACGCCCCGAGCTACAAACGGGGATACAAGCGGGGCGTGGTAGCGATGGCCAACCGGGGTCCGAACACGAACACCAGCCAGTTCTTCATCATGCTGAAGGATGCCGCTCTCCCGAAGAACTACACGATCTTCGGCTACGTGAAGGATATGGAGACGGTCGACGACATCGCCGAAACCGAGCTGGTAGACATCAGCAAGCTGGGGGGAAAGCCGAAGACTCCGGTCGTGATCGAAACCGCAACGGTCGAGGAAGAAGAGAAAGACTGAGAAAACCGGTTTCGAGTCGGTCGCGAGCCGACAGTATAAAAACGGGACGAAGGGAACCATAACGGCTTCCCTTCGTCCCATTTTTGTGCCCTGCCCTCAACATCGGATAACGGCAGACCGGCAAAGCATCCGGCTCCAACCGGAACATCTCGAACATTGAGGGAGCTTTTCGTAACCCGTCGGGCAACGATACCGTATGGTGATCCCGCATTTACACCTTGGTGACAAACAGAGCGTATCATTCCTGCAACTGAGGTGTACTTTCCAGCCACACGACATTATTGAGAGAAGAGAATATCATGATCGCATCATATATACAGCAGAGCGGACGCATCATCCACGACGGGACACACCGATGTCCCACCTACGGCGGACGGACAATCCGGTGCAGAATCCGGATCATCGAGAACCGCTGGAACACCATCGTGGTGGCGACCGATCTGAACCATTCCCTCTGTTCCTCCATCACGCTGCACACTGAAGAGATCGCAACAACCATCTGCAAGTTGTTCACCATCGACCGTTCACGTCTGGTCTGGATCGAACATCTTCCCCCCCGCTCCGATCTCGCGCGGGAGGAGGATCTGTACGATCTGGTCCATTTCCGCCACGACGAAGAGGGCTTCTTCTTCCATCCCTACTGGTCTCCGCTGACCGGGGAGGAGATCGAGGTGCTGACCGACGGCCTGCTTCACGAGCTTCCGGTGGAGTAGCAGTTCGATACAGGAGGTTTTCCCGCTTCTCCCGATTTCCTGTTGTAGTTTGGTCCCGTTGGTCTGTGTTTTCCGACTATCGGGAGGTGTCGCATGAGAAGGGAAAGGAATGAAGAACAACCGCATCTGGTGATTCTCGGCTCCGGCTTTGCGGCCGTGATGATCCTGAAGAGAATCAAGCCGGAAAACTACCGTATCTCGGTGGTCAGTCCGCGCAACCATTTTCTGTTCACCCCGCTGCTGCCGAGCACAACCGTCGGCACCGTCGAGTTCCGCAGCATTATCGAGCCGATCCGCAAGGTGCGGAAGGGGGTCGACTTCATACCGGCCCGCTGTACGGAGATCGATCCGGAGGAACGGACGATCAGGTGCGAAGGGGTGGAACTCGGCAATCACTTCACGCTCGATTACGACAAATTGGTGATCGCCGTCGGGGCCGAGAACAACACGTTCGGCGTTCCGGGAGTGGAAGAACACGCACTCTTTCTGAAGGAACTCGTCGACGCCCGCAATCTTCGCGAACGGATCATCTCCTGTCTGGAACGGGCCGATCTTCCCGGAATCGACATAAAGGAACGGGAACGTCTCCTCCACTTCATGATCGTCGGAGGCGGCCCCACCGGCGTGGAGTTTGCCGCGGAACTGCACGATCTTGTCGAGGAGTCGATGGAGGAAAATTACCCGGAACTGACCGGGCTTGTGAAGATCACCCTCTACGAAGCCCTTCCCACCATCCTCGGCGCGTTCGACAAGGAACTCCGGAACTACACGATGCGCCACTTCAGCCGCCAGGGGATCGATCTGCAATTGAACAAACGGGTCAAACGGGTCGGCGACGGCGAAATAGAATTCGATGACGGTTCGATAGAGCAAGGAGGTCTCATCCTCTGGTCAACCGGCTACAGTCCCACACCTCTTGTGAAGAATCTTCCGTTCGAAAAAGACAAAGGGCGTCTGCTTACCAACGAGTATTTGCAAATCCCTTCCTATCCCGATATCTATGCACTCGGCGATTGCGGGACGATTATCGGTCAGTCGATCCCCCAGACCGCACAGGCCGCGATGCAGGAAGGGAAGTATTTCGGCAAGGTTCTCAAACGCCTGGCAAAAGGGAAAGAGGTCAAACCTTTCGACTACAACAATCTGGGAATGCTGGCCTATATCGGCGACAGTGAAGCGCTGGCCGAGGTGCCGAAAGCCCATCTCAGACTGCGCGGCGCCCTCACCTACTTCTTCTGGCGCTCGGCCTATCTCACCCGTCTGGTCAGCCTGAAGAACAAAGTACTCGTGCTCTTCGACTGGATAAAGACGCGCGTGTTCGGACGGGATATGAGTAAGTTTTAAAATGAGTGTGGGAGTCCGCCGCGGCGGATGGGTGCGAGAGTGTATGAGTAGGGGGCAAACATCTTTGCCCCCCGGCCGACATTCCCCGATACCGGTCCGCATTCCCTGTCGCCCTGTCGCGGCAGTTCCGGATTCTCCGGTAATTGTTCCCCTGTCCTGTAGGACAAAATCTGCACAGGTGTATGAAGAGAATGGATTCCCGTCATCGATCAATTGAATTTGGCTCAACAGCGGAGAACGTCGTTGTTCTGGACCAGCGACTTCTCCCCCATCGCGTCGAAGCATTCATTCTCGACTCGCTGGAGAAGACCATCTTCGCCATCCGGCACATGGTGGTGCGGGGAGCTCCATTGATCGGGGTCACGGCTGCCTACGGGATGTGGCTTGCGGCCCGGGATGTTTCCCGGGAAAAGGATTTTCGGAAAGAAATGAACCGGGCGGCGGAAGCGCTTCTGGCCACACGACCGACGGCGATCAACCTGGCGTGGGGACTGGAACGGCAGATGGAGGTGGTGCGAAACGCGGGATCGCCTGCAGAAGCAATCGACCGGCTGTTAGCGGAGGCGAAGAAGATCGAGCGTGAGGATGTGGAGATGTGCCGGATGATCGGCGAGCATGGTCTGGAGCTGATCGAGAACATCGCTGCGGCGAAGGGAGAGGTGAACGTCCTGACTCACTGCAACGCCGGACGCCTCGCCTGTGTGGAGTACGGCACGGCGACCGCCCCTCTCTATCTGGCACATGAGAAAGGGATTGATCTTCACGTCTGGGTGGACGAGACACGCCCCAGACTGCAGGGGGCCGGACTGACTGCGTTTGAGTTGGGAGAAGCGGGTATCCGCCACACGGTTATTCCGGACAATGCCGCCGGACATGTGATGATGCGGGACCGGGTCGATCTGGTGATCGTCGGTTGCGACCGGCTGACGCCCGATGGTGATGCCTGCAACAAGATCGGTACCTACACCAAGGCGTTGGCCGCACGGGATAACGGCATCCCCTTCTACGTCGCTCTCCCCTCCTCCACAATCGACTGGAACGTTGACAGGTGGCAGGATATTCCGATTGAAGAACGAAGCGAGGATGAAGTGCGGACGGTTACGGGTCTGCACAACGGACGGGAAGTCGCCGTGCGGATCACACCGGAGAACTCCCCCGTCGCCAACTACGCCTTCGACGTTACCCCCGCCCGCCTGATCACCGGCATCATCACCGAACGGGGCATCTCCCCGGCAGACCGATCTGCTCTGCAAAGGATGTTTGGAATGAGATCGGCGACGCCTGACGAAGGAACCGGGATTGGGTTTTGAGGTGTCAGCTGTGAGCTTTGAGGGATGAGCCATGAGCTTTGAGCAGTCGAAGCCGTGAGTGATGAGGTCAATTCTACAGGGCAGGAACACTCACAACTCTCTCACTCATATACCCATACACCTCCTTTATGTGATCGATCATGGAAGAAGGAGTCATCAAATATCATTATGAACGGGTCGAGGCTCCCCCTCCCGACAGGACAGTCCTGCAACCGCTCATTGACTGCCGCCGCCGATGCTATGAAGCCGGTTATATCGGTCTCTACCCGGACGGCATCGGTTACGGGAACCTCAGCATCCGGTCGGATCGGGGCTTTATCATCAGCGGTACGCAGACCGGCGGTATCGCCGAGCCTGGCCCGGAGGGGTATTGCGAGGTGATTGAAGCGGACATCGAACGGAACAGGCTGCTTTGCCGCGGACCGATAGCCCCCTCATCCGAAGCACTGACCCACGCAGCCTTCTACCGACTCGATCCCGGTATCGGATGCGTGGTCCACATCCACAACCGGGAGCTTTGGGAACAGCTCCTGAACGTCCAGCCGACGACTGCTCCGGACGTTCCCTACGGCACCCCCGCAATGGCCCGGGAGATCGAGCGACTCTGGAAAGAAACGAATCTGCGGCAACGGAAGATCGTCGTGATGGCCGGACACGAGGAGGGAATCGTCTGGTTCGGGGAAGGGCCGGAGGAGATTGTCGAATTGCGATTGGCGAATGTCGATTGAAAAAGGCCGGGACTCACGCTCACGCAAAGGACGCAAAGAGCAAAGACGCAAAGCTCACTGCTCATAGCCGACAGCTCACCGCTGATAGCTCACTCCTCATAGCTCACTGCTCATAGCTCACTGCTCAAAGCTGACAGCTCACCCCTCCCCCACCCTCCCGAAATATAAATTCACCCGGCCTCGATCCGCTGCTTCGTAAGTTGCTTTCCTTCATTTGACAACGTCCATAAAAACTACACACGTTCATGGCTATTCGCATTGCTATCAACGGCTTCGGCCGTATTGGTCGTCTCGTTTTCCGCCAGGCACACGCCCGGAAGGGGACGTTTGATATTGTCGGCATCAACGATCTGACCGACGCAAAGACGCTGGCCCACCTGTTGAAATACGATTCGATCCACGGACGCTTCAACGGACAGATCGAGGTTGACGGGAACGACCTGATCGTCGACGGCGACCGGATGGTTATCAGCGCCGAGCGGAACATCGAGGATCTGAAGTGGGGAGAGGTGGATGTTGTGGTGGAGTCGACCGGTGTCTACACGAAGCGGGAGGCATTGCAGAAACATATCGACAACGGAGCGAAGAAGGTGCTCCTCTCCGCCCCGGCAAAGGATACGATGGATGCGACGGTCGTGCTGGGTGTGAACGACGATATGATCACCCCCGACATGAATCTCTTCTCCAACGCCAGCTGCACAACGAACTGTCTTGCACCGATGGTAAAAGTGCTGCACGACACATTCGGCATCGAGCACGGCTACATGACGACCGTCCACTCCTACACCAACGACCAGCGCATTCTCGACCTTCCCCACAAGGACCTGCGCCGCGCCCGGGCCGCAGCGGTCAACATCGTGCCGACCTCAAGCGGTGCGGCAAAGGCGATCGGTCTGGTGATGCCGGAACTGCAGGGCAAACTTGACGGCTTCGCCTTTCGTGTGCCGACGCCGGACGGATCGATCACCGACTTCACCGCAACGATCAACAAAGAGGCCTCGGTTGAGGAAATCAATGCGGCCTTCAAAGAGGCGGCCAACGGCGGCATGAAGGGAATTCTGGAATACTCCGAAGACCCGATCGTCTCCAGCGACATCATCGGCAACCCCCACTCCTGCATCTTCGACGCCCCTCTGACGATGGTCAGCGGAAATCTGGTGAAGGTTGTGGGATGGTACGATAACGAGTTCGGATATTCGACGCGGGTTGTGGATCTGGCGGAGAAGATTGCGGGGATGTAGAAGAGGGGAGCGGTGAGCTTTGAGCAGTGAGCTATCAGCGGTGAGCTGTCAGCTATGAGCAGTGAGTTTTGCGTCTTTGCTCTTTGCGTGAGCGTGATTCCGGCTGCGGAGAGATCAACAGTCGGCCATCAACTTTTCGGGCTTCTCCGGTATCAGGTCGGGGAAGCCCTTTTGTTATTCTTCTTCCGGTAGCCAGACGTTCTCCCGCAGGTATGCCCGGAGTTCTCCGATCCGGACGGAATCCCTGATGATCCGGCCACGTTCGTCAAGAAATTCCATGCGTCGTATGCGCCCCGCGTCGAACCTCAGGCGGGCGAACAGAAAGGCCGAGTCCTTTCCTTTTTCCGATAGTGATAGTTCACCCCATTCGTAATAGTTCCAGAGTCCCGCCATCTCACCCTCTCTGTAATATCCTTCGGCAAATACCGGTCCCATTCTGTTCGTAAACCCCTGA